>CAZKYZ010000759.1:0-1500 GCA_964557055.1 uncultured Desulfobacterales bacterium | reverse complement strand
AGCCGGATAGATCCGCCAATGGCAAAAATGTTATTTTCAAAAGCCTCACAAGGGAGGCTACGCTTCACATCTGAGACACCAGCGGATTTGTGGATGACATGGATACAGATACCATAGTAAACCGTTCGTTACCGACTGCGAAGTCGTTCGATGGCCATGCGAAGACTGATCTGCATGCGTTCGATGGCGGCTGCCAGCAGGCCGATTTCATTTTTCGAGTGGATATTGATACCCGCGTCGAGGACACCCATGCTCATTTTTTCGGCGACATCGGTCAGTCGCATGATCGGCCGGATAATCATTTGGCGCATGCTGATATACAAAACGATAAAAATGGAAAAGATCAATGTCACGGCGGTAATGATGATGTTGATCATTAATTGTTTGAAGTCCTCTTCCATAAACCGGGGTGTCAGGTATACTTCCACCAATCCGATATGTTCTTCTCCTTTGCGGATCGGTTTGCTGCTTTTGACGAAACTGCCGGCCAGATTTTTGTCGGTTTCCACTATCTTCCATGCCGGGTCGCGGGTTCTTCCGCTGAAGATGGTTTTGTCGTCATTGTCTCTTACAATGATGCTATGGATCTGGCGATCGAGCATTTCCGCTTCCAGGGAATCCCCCACCTGCTTGTCATCCAGATCCCACAGCGATTCCATCAAATGGATGGACAGCCGTGAGGCGGTAATGTCGGCTATCAGGTGAAATTCACTGTCCAGGCGAGAGCGGTTCCTATAGAAGTTGAAAGCCACAAATGCCGTAAGGATAATAGCGGTGAGCAGGAAAAGGACCATGCTTACCCGGAACTGGATGCTGTTCAACCAGCTTACCTTATCCAGTGAGGGTGCTGATTGACTCTGCCCGGCAACGGTAGTATCCATAGCTGCCGTTCTAACTATCTTCGCATCCGGGCGTGCCAACGGAGGAGACGGCCGATCAGCTTTGATCAGCTTTCCCGGCTTGATTACAGTAATGAAATTCTGGCAGGCAGTGCAACGGATCCTGGTTTTTTCCTTTTTGAGCTTGTTTTCATCGATACGGTATTTTTTTTGGCAGCTGTCACAAACAATTTCCATCATGTCAGAATTCTCCTTGTCATCAGTTTAGCCACTTGTTGAATATTTCGTCATACTTTCCGCTTTCCTTGAGCAGGGTCAGTTCCGCTTCAAACTGCTTGGCAATTTTTTGGATGTCCGGATAGCTCGACTTCTTGGCAAACGGCATGGGGTATCCTTTGGAAAACAGCGGCTGCGGATAATACGTCAGGAGATCTTGCAGCTGCAATTGTTTGATCGTATACAGACCGATGGTTTTGTCGACGATGTACAGGTCGATCCGGCCTTTGGCCAGTTTTTTCAGGTTCAATTCCATACTGTTGGCGGAGTCGAGTTGCTGGTGTAGTTTTTTTCCGGCTTTATCGGCGTACGGAAATGTTTCCCAGAATGCTTCATTGTAAGAGTTTCCGGGGACGACCCCGACACGAAGGTTTAATCGTTTTGC
>CAZKYZ010000758.1:0-1503 GCA_964557055.1 uncultured Desulfobacterales bacterium | reverse complement strand
TAACCCGCACGATACGCGGGTGCATTGTCTTCCAGAGAAAAAACATCAGGGAAATCATGACCCCGATCAGCAGGGCATAATCCGGTTTGGTCAACAGGGCCAGCACAAAAACACAGATAGCGACGATCCCGTCGTGGCGGTTCATCTTCCAGAGGCGAAAGACTTCTTTGGGGTGAAACAGAATCAGTACGGCACTGATTACCAGCGCCGCCAGCGCCGCTCTTGGAATATAGGTGAACAGGCCGGTCAGAAACAGCAGGGCAATCACCACGATGACGCTGGAGATCACACTGGCAAGCCCTGTTCTAGCACCGGCGGCGTAATTGATGGCCGTTCGCGAAAAGGATCCGCTCACCGGATACGCCTGAAAAAAGGAGCCGATCAGGTTGGCCAGCCCCTGTCCGATGAATTCCTGGTCGACATCCAGCTTCTGTTTGGTTTCCGACGAAATGGTTTTGCCCACCGCATAGGTCTCCGCGAAACTGACCATAGCAATAACCACGGCCGGGCCAATCAGCGCACTAATGGTCTCCAGATCAAACGGTGGCAGATGCGGCCCCGGCAGCCCACTGGGGATGCTGCCGATAATGGCGACCCCCTTTTCGGCCAGCCCGAGAGTGTAAACGGCCACAGCCGTAAGCACCAATGCCACAATACTGGATGGAAAATGCGGCCTGATTTTTTTCAGCCCGTAGATGATCACAAAAGCGACAAGGCCGATTCCCAGGGTAGGTAAATGAAAGCCGGGCAGGCCGGTAGTTATTTCCAACAGCTGGAACAGGACATATTCATGTCGGGATACGGATATTCCCATAAAATGAGGCAGCTGGGTGGCAATGATAATCAGAGCGGCCGCAGCTGTGAATCCTTTCACCGCGGAATGAGAAATAAAAGACATCACCTCTCCCAGATGGAACAGGCCGATGATGAGATACAAAAAACCCACCATGAAAGAAAGTAGAAAGGCAAGTTCGATAAAAGATTGGCTCCCCGGTTCCGCCATGGGGCTCAAGGTTGTCAAAACCAGCAGGCTCATAATGGCAATGGGGCCGGTTGCCATCTGCCGCAGGCTTCCCCACAGGGCCCCCACCATGGGAGCGATGGTTGCCGCATAAAGCCCGTACACGGCCGGCATGCCGGCCAACATGGCATAGGCCATGGATTGCGGGATCAAAACCACGGCAACGGTTATTCCGGCGGTCAGGTCCCCTTTAAAATGACTGCTGTCATACCCCTTAAACCAAGACAGGAATGGAAGCATTCTCGTGTTCAAGCGGGGCTTTTGTTTGCTGTTCTTCATGCAGCTGCTTATATATAATGGTTGCTGTATTGGTGGCGGCCTGCGTTACCTTGCTCTATCATACCTGACGGCGGTGTGCTATACAGAAATTACCCCTCGGCCGCGACATCCAGACCTTTCCAGGAGCTATCATGTTTTCCGTTTACGGAAAACAGATTCCGTCAAACACGGATACTGATGAAACGAACCCTTACTAAAATGGA
>CAZKYZ010000757.1:0-1506 GCA_964557055.1 uncultured Desulfobacterales bacterium | reverse complement strand
GGCGCCTTTTTTCTCGCGAAACAGTTCCACCGCCTCTCTGCCGTTTTTAGCGGCGAGAACCTCAAAACCGATATCTTCAAGCATGGAACGCGTTGCGTCGACAACCATTTCGTCGTCATCGACGATCAGGATCAGCTCTGTTCCGGTTGGGGTGATATCGGGTATCATTTCCGTTTCAGTTTGCGGGAATGATTCCGGGGTCGCCGGCAAAAAAATGAAAAACGTACTGCCTTGTCCCGGCTGGCTTTCCACCTGAATAAAACCGTCGTGGTTTTTGATGATGCCGAACGCAGATGCCAGACCGAGTCCTGTTCCTCTTCCCATCTGTTTGGTGGTAAAAAAGGGTTCAAATATATGTGCTTTTACCTCTTCTTCCATTCCGATTCCGTTATCCGCAATGGAAATACAGACGTATTCTCCAGGGTTTAGCCCATTCGGTTCAACATCCCGTTGGTTTAAGCGTATATTGTTTGTCCGTATGTTAATTGTCCCCCCGGATGGCATTGCCTGGCTGGCGTTGATATAAATATTTAAAAGAACCTGTTCAATCTGTTTCTGATCGACGCGAATCGTCCATATCGGTTCTGTGTAAAACTCATCAATCTGAATTTCCTTCCTGGCCCTCCCGAACATATGAAGACAGTCATGGGTAATTTTATTGATATTGACCGGTGTGACCATATATTTTCCCCGTCTGGCAAACCCCAGTAATTGCCGGGTAAGATCGGCGGCGGCATGAACACATCGCTGAATTCTCTGAACCCTTTGGTAATTGGTGTCTTCCGAATGAATTCGTTTGAAAAGCGCAGTGACATTTCCCTGGATTCCCATCAACAGGTTGTTGAAATCATGTGCTATTCCACCAGCGAGGGTACCGATCCCCTCCATACGCTGGGCTTGTTGGAATTGCACTTCGAGACTCTTCTGTTGGGTGATATCTTTCAAAAAAAACAAGGTCGCCGGTTTTTTTTCCCAATTAATAAAAACAGCATTGACCTCCACCCACAGTTCCCTGCCTTGCGGCGACAACAATCGAAAGGAATAGGTTTCCGGAATATTGGGAACTTTCTTTACCTGCAGCAAATATCTTTCTTCGATTATCTGTCGATCCTCCGGGTGAAGAAAATCCCATATATTGTTGTCTCCGGCATACACGCCAAGGCTGCGCCCCAGTTCCTTCGCCCTTCTGTTGGGAAATTTTACACCGCCGTCTTGATAAATAAAAATGGCGTCGTTGGTTGTCTCTACCAGCAGCTTATATTTTTCCTCGGAATCGCTCAGGGCATTCATGGCTTCGCGCAGGGCGCTGATATCGGTAACAATGGCAATCAAAGCCTTATGTCCTTTGTATTGCAGCGGCCTTGCCGAAAACAGCGTATCGCGGATGCTGCCGGACTTCGTTCGATATTTAATTTCGAAGTTGTTAACCTCTCCCTTCTCTTCCAAAATTTGGACAAAACGCTTTCGGTCCTCAACATTCAGAAAAATGCTAAGATCCAGGGGGGT
>CAZKYZ010000756.1:0-1511 GCA_964557055.1 uncultured Desulfobacterales bacterium | reverse complement strand
CCGGCATGTTTTCCGGAGAAATACGGGACACGCAAAGAGGCCATAAACCTGCGATGACAATCCCCAGCGGAATAGGGCTGAAGGCCGGCAGTTCCAGATAATTTTTTCCGGACAGTTCCGGACTGACGACAGCACCGGCATAGCCCTGGTCCGACAGGATCTGTAGTGCAAGCGGGTTGGCGATATTGCAGAAAGGGCCGGCCCAGAAGGACAATTTCCGGGGGATGTCCGGAAAAAGACTCCTCTGCCAGAGTGCATTCAGGATAAATTCGGTAGTACCTTTCTCAAGAGCCAGGCTGATCAGTCCACGAATTTCCTTTTCATCTCCAGGCCATATGACGGGTGGCAGCGATATGACATCTACCGGAGAATTTAGCGGTGGCGCATCATCTTTGAGAGCGGCCAGCCAGAAGCCGGTTTTTCCTGCGGCCTGTCTACTACCTTGCCTGAAGCTCCGGAACACCTTGACGTCTTCTGGTCCGGTGTGCCCACTATCTTTTTCCGGCAGCGCCACCCGGAACCCGGACGTTCGAACAGCGGGAAGTCGGATGGCATCCGATGCTTCCTGCAACCGTTCGATCATTCGGGACAATTCCCTTTCACGCCTGTCAACGATAAAGACCGCGGTACCGTTTCTGGGTTTTTGTTTGAATGATCCGGATAAAACAAATCGGCCGCCTTTGGGTACAAACCGTTTCACCTGGATTTTGCTGTGCCAGGCTTCATCCTCATAGCCAATGCGCAAAACATCTTCCGCCAGCAGATCCATCTGCGGAACCAGAAAGGGATTCTGACCACCTTTCACACTCCCCGCATAAAGTCCCGATGCGGTATGTTCTTCTTTCTGGAGAGGGTTGAATGGCCTCTGGGGAAGGTAATTGTAGTGGGTTCCTTCCCTGCCAAGAGCCTGTTCCAAAAACCCGAGGGCTGTTTTCTTAATCTCCGAACGTTTACCGGAAACCCTGTCCATATCGCGCAGTAGTTTGTAGGCCATCACGGTATAATAAACATAATGGGGACTTTTTTTCCGACCCTCAATTTTCCATATCCCGACATTGGGAATGGCAAGCAATGTTTTCACGAGTACATCAATGCTCAGGTCTTTGCAGGAAAAGTAACGTTCTCGCTTTTCGGCCAACCCATAGTGCCGCCGGCAGGGTTGTACACACCTTCCCCTCAATCCACTTTTCCCGCCCAGAAAACTACTCCAGTAACACCTTCCGGAAACAGCATAGCAAAGGGCACCATGAATAAACACCTCCAGTTTCAATTCTTCCGGGCATGCCTCAGCCATTGTTTTGATTTCGTCGATATTCAACTCCCGGGGGAGCACCACATGGCGTATTTCCGGATAGCGGCCGATCGATTTCAATGCCGCCGGAAAACTGACATTCGAAAGGGTAGACAGATGAATCTGGCCGGTAAAACCTGTCTGTCTGGCGATATTAAGAAAGCCCAGGTCCTGGATGATAATCCCGTCCGGACGGACGTTGCGCTGCAGCCGATCCAAT
>CAZKYZ010000755.1:0-1517 GCA_964557055.1 uncultured Desulfobacterales bacterium | reverse complement strand
TGAAGGATCCCGACGGTGTATTTCTTACCTGCAACCAAAAATTTGAAAGACTTTATGGCGCGCCGGTAGCTGAAATGATCGGCAAAACCGATTACGATTTTGTCGATCGTGAGTTAGCTGATTTTTTCCGCCAAAATGATAAAAATGCCATTGCTGCAGGGAAACCTTGCATAAACGAAGAGGAATTGCAATTCGCGGATGACGGGCATAAAGAACTTGTGGAAACAATAAAGACGCCGGTGTACGATGCCGAAGGACGCGTACTTGGTGTGCTGGGTATTGCCCGTGACATAACCGAACGCAAAAAAACGGAAGAAATACTGAAGATAAATGAAAAACGGTATCATGATTCCCAGGCTTTAGGGCATGTTGGTAATTGGGAATATGATATCCAAAACGATAATTTCTGGGGATCGGACGAAGCCAAAAAAATCTATGGATTTGATCCGGACTCGTTGGAATTTTCCACTGACGAGGTTGAAAATTGTATCCCCGACCGCAAACGGGTGCATCAGGCTTTGGTGGACCTGATAAACGAAGATAAAGAATATGATTTGGAAATCGATATTATCACAAAAGATAAAGGTGAAAAAAGAAAAATCCACAGTTTGGCTACTCTTGTCCGGGACCGCAAAGGAAATCCCATAAAGGTAATAGGTTTACTCACCGATATCACTGTGCGCAGGCAGGCCGAAGAAAAGTTAAAAGAAAACGAGTTAAAATTCCGTCTGGTTTGGGAAAAAGCGAATGATGGTATGCGCATGACAAACGAGGAGGGTACGGTACTTTTTGCCAATGAGGCTTATTGCAAAATAATGGATAAAACGCGTAAGGAAATTGAAGGGAAACCATTAAGCATTGTTTATGATAAGGCCAAAAGTAAAACTGTTTTGCAGAAACATAAAAAACGCTTTCAAGCGCGGAATATCCCCGCTCATTTAGAAAGGGAACTTGTCCTCTGGAACGGAAAGAAAGTATTTCTTGAATTATCAAATACATTTTTTGAAATACAAAGTGGAGTTACCGTTTCACTAAGCATTATGCGGGACATATCCGAACGTAAGCAGGCAGAAAAAGCATTACAGCAAAGTGAAGCCACCATCAGGAATAAACTCAAAGCTATTACAGAGCCGGAAGGCGATATTGGCACGCTTGAACTTTCTGATATAATTGATACTGAAGCGCTAAAATCTATGATGGATGATTTTTATCAACTCACCGGAATGTTAGGTGCCGTACTCGATGTATCAGGAAAAGTTTTGGTTGCTGTTGGATGGCAAGATATCTGTACAAAATTCCACAGGTGTAATCCCGATACGCTCAAAAACTGCATCGAAAGTGACACCCTCCTCACTCAAGGTGTGCCGGAAGGAACTTTTAAGGCTTATCAATGCAAAAACAATATGTGGGACATTGTTACACCCATTATGGTTGGGGGAAGGCATCTCGGAAATGTTTTTATGGGGCAGTACTTCCAACAGGATGAGATGCCGGATGTTGAGTTTTTCCGCAAACAG
>CAZKYZ010000754.1:0-1517 GCA_964557055.1 uncultured Desulfobacterales bacterium | reverse complement strand
ACTTCTACTAATCATGTAGCTAAGTTCTGTCAAGTTCTGCTGAGTTCTGTTCACCCTCAGCTGAGTTCTGCTGAGTTCTGCTAATCATGTAGCTAAGTGCTGCTAAGTTCTGCTGAGTTCTGCTCATCTTGCAACCATTTAATCATGCCCTGCTGAGGTTTGCCCATAATGTAATCAGATGGTTTCTGCTGAGTTCTTTGGCGTTCTGCCAATCATGTGCCTAAGTTCTTGCACTTCCCGCAATCAATTATGTGCACTTCCCGCAATCATTTATTTTGAGGTTCAAGCCCAAGAAGCTCCCGTGGGGACTGCAGTGCTGGCCTTCGTAGTGGGGCAGAATTCCAGAAATTGTTCGCCATGAATCGCGCAGAAGTGGAAGGAGCGCTAGCTGATGCAACGGCCCCTGTTGCCATGGTGCACATTGGTGAATGTCGTGGCATGGGACTTGTCTGCGAGAACATCCATGGCACTCGGATCGACGAGGCAGGTGTGGTATGGGTCAACTGTTGCCCTTGCTGTTCGACGCCGCCCCAATGCACCACTTGCCAGCATGTGTTTGACATCATGCGTGAGAAGATGGTAGCAGAACTAGAACGTCGACGTCAAGCGGAAGAAGACTCCCAGGACTCGCAAGGCCCTTCAGATCAGAAGCGCCCGGCAGAGTGATGTATCTCTAGTTCGACAGGCAGATTTCGATTAATTAATCGAGTTGGCCTCCTCAGTTTTGAGTGAATGCGCGCATTGACGAGCAGAAACCTGAGTGAACACTTTTTGTGACAAAGAACGAAAAATATGATCGGTCGTGAATGGCTTAATGGCCGACGCAGAAGGGGGGACAGAGAGAGAAAGAGAGAGACAAAGAGAGAGAGATATAGAGAGACACAGAGATACAGAGAGAGAGAGAGAGAGAGAGAAAATGATAGAGAGAGAGAGATAAAGTCAGAAACGTAATTAGAGACAGAAAGAAAAGAGGGAGAGAGAAAGAGAAAGAGTGAGAGAGAAAGATGGATAGAGAGAGAGAGAGAGAAAGATTGAGAGAAAGGGAGAGAGAGGGAAGCAATGTCGTCAGATGTTTGTAGCACTCCTTGTTTCCACAAAGGAAGACACTCTGTATGAGTCAGCAGAAAGGCAAGGAATCATGTGCATAGCATGAGGTAAAGACCACGATGGGCAATTTGATTTCGCAGCGCGCCTGTGATCGTAGACTCAAAGCGGACTAGCTGTTCAGGTATCGAGGTCGTAATTAGGTATTCGCAATATAAGGTTGACACTCACATGGATGTGGAGTGGTTGTCACCGGTCATGTGATTCACGTCGAGCTTGGCATGTTTGACACCCTTTCATGCCCTAATTTTGCCCCAGTAATTAGTGTACGGTCAACATTGCGCAGTCTAAACTTTAGGCGTCTGGGTGTGCTGCCACATGAAAGCAACGAATTTGTTAGTTTTGCAGGTTTTGCATGTTGGCGGGTTCACCAACATGCGTTTTTGCATGTTGGCGGGTTCACCAACATGCGT
>CAZKYZ010000753.1:0-1518 GCA_964557055.1 uncultured Desulfobacterales bacterium | reverse complement strand
TTTTTCCGCTCCATCAATTTTATTGACCACATAAAAAACAGGCTTCTGAACAGGGCGTAGAACCCCTGCCAGGTCTTTATCAAATGGCGAGATCCCCTCTTTCCCGTCCAGTACAAAAATGACAGCATCTGCATCTTCGATAGCCTGCTCGACCTGCACCCGGATTTGTCCGGCAAAATGGTCCTCGCTTTCCACTTCAAATCCACCGGTGTCCACCAGGGTAAACTCGATGTCATCCCACTGCGCATCACTGAACAAGCGGTCCCTGGTAACGCCTGCCTGGTCGTCGACCAAGGCTCTTTTGGTGCGTGTGATCCGATTAAAAAGGGTCGATTTCCCCACATTGGGGCGCCCCACTATGGCAACAATTGGTTTCATGGCTACCTACTTTCCTATTGGAAACAATTTACCGTAACGATAGGGTTTATATCATGCAAACTGGTTGCTTATCAATCTTTCTTGTTCATCCATTCTGTTATCGTTCAGCGCAATATGCACGCCAAGTCAAGTGAACACACACCATATCTGCGAACAATTACAATTTCGGAACTTTTTCATTCAAAATTTGGGTCGCCCCTTATTCACGGGCATTTTATTGCTGGAACAAACACTGTCCCCAACAGGCAAGCCGTTCGTTGAAACGATATTTGACGTAAGGCTAATAATGGTTTACTATTTCCACGAAAAGGGAGAACAATGGGATCCACGGCGCCTTCCATCAAAACATTTAAAGTAGACAACCTCATCGGCGAGCAGTTCGGCACGGCAACACTCCTTAAAGAACTTGGCAGAGGTAACATGGCAATTGTGTTTACGGCTTTTCAACAGACGTTGAAAAGGCGCATAGCGTTGAAACTCTTGCCCAAAATATTTCTCAACGCGGATGCCGGTGAACGCTTTCAACAGGAAGCCGAAGCCGCCGCCATTCTATCGCACCCCAATATTATCCCGATTTACGAAGTTGGTGACACCAAAGATTACCTCTTCATGTGCATGCAGCTTATCGAAGGCCGAGACCTTCACCAATATATCAGCGCAGCTCAAAAACATGTAATTCCTTCCAAACGTTTCATACCGGTTGCGGCAACCATACGATTTCTTGTGCAGATTTTAGATGCGCTGGCCTATGCGCACTCCCAGGATATTGTTCATCGTGATATTAAACCCGCCAATATCCTCGTAGAAAAACATTCCAAAAGACCATTGATATCAGATTTCGGTATGGTCAAATTTGTGCGGGGTGACGAAATCGGGGAAGGCAAAATCCAGGGGACACCTCTTTTTATGGCACCGGAGCAAATTACGGCAACGGACATTGACGGAAAAGCGGACATCTATGCAGTCGGTGTCATGCTTTTTCAAATGCTGGCGCCCGCGTTGCCCATACCTGATTACACTTCCATGATTGACATGCTGAAGCATAAGCGAGATGCCAAAGAGGGTATTTTTCTAAAAAAACCGTCCGAGCTAAATCCGACCTTGAATGAACACATGGATCGAATCATTCAAAAGGCTGTC
>CAZKYZ010000752.1:0-1519 GCA_964557055.1 uncultured Desulfobacterales bacterium | reverse complement strand
AAACGCATCGGCCAGGGTATTGCTGCTCCGGATGTGGGTGTCTGCAATGGAGTAGGGGATGCGACCGGTCGCAGGATCCCGGGCATCGAAAACAGCCTGGATCAAAGGCGCATAGGCGGTAACATCCGGCATCATGACGACGATATCGGTGGGCAGCAGATCCGAATTTTCAGCGAAGAGGTTCAGCAGCTGGTCGTGCAGGACTTCCACCTCCCTGAACTGGCTGTGACAGGCATGGATACGGATACTGGTATCTGTGTCCGCAACCGGAGGACCAGCTTCTTTTTTTCTCTGTTGCAGGTTCAGAATATCGGACTGTACGGACTTGAGCAGAGACCCGTTGCCGGGATCGTCAAACAGATCCTCGCCGGTATCGCCGACACTGTTCAGGACCAGACTGAAAAATTCCCTCCCGGCGCTGCCCATGGACGCCAGCAGGCTGTTGCCGCAGTCGTAGTAGGTGTCATCTTCCGAGAGACCCGTATCCGTAAAACGGGCAATCTGCTTTGCGCTGTAGGCGTATTCCCAGTATTCCCGGCAGGGGTTCAGGTAGTAAATGTCGACGTCAACCTGCCGGGCGATTTTTAGAAAGATGTCTATGTAAAAGGGCGGCAGCGTCGAGATGCCGAAAACCGATATGCGTCCGGGCAGGTTCAGGAGTGGGTCCGGTGTTTTCAGAAAGAGGTTTTTCAAGGCCGCGTGGTGGACCGGAATGCCATCCGCCGTCGCATTTTCCATGAGCATTTTCCAGAGCGCGGCCTGCCAGTGTGACTCTATAAAGTCGGTGGCCAATGGGTTTTTTCCCGTATCCCAGAGCGTGACCATTTCCGGCCGCATGATGATGTACCGGTCGAAGGCCGCCGCAATCTTTTCGGCCAGCTGATATTTTTTCAGACCGGAGGTATCATTTTTTACATAGTTTTGAATGCTTTCGGTTTCAGGCAGGGACATCAGTTCCGGCAGCTGCTTCAGGATTCTCCAGGTCATGATCTCCGGGGTATAGAAAGAGGTCTCGGGAAGTTTGATGACCTGGCAAAAAAGGTTGTAAACAAATGCCTTGGGAAACAGGTAGTCCAGGTGGGCGCAGATACCGTTTTGCCGGGCGATTTCCAGGTTCAGCCAGCGCTGCATGCCCTTGCTCTGGACGACAACGATTTCCTTTTGCAGCGGGGGCAGCGGATTGGCCTGCAACTGCGCAGCCATCTTTTGCTGGAGTTTCTCGAGCCGGTTGCTTGTATATAGATGTAATCCGGGCATGTTTCCCCTGTCGGCGTCCGGGTGAAGGTGCTGGGATTCAAATACCCGATGCACGCCTGGTTGTCAATCGACGTTTGTCCCTATTCCCTATAAAACAATATTAAAATCAAATAGATAGGGAGCTTTTTGCTTAGCTGTCTTTTCAATAATGTCAGTTGTTTAATTTTTTGCGGCCGGAGTACCGAAAAACGATTGGATCCTTTTTGGCAAGGGTCGATCGTTATTTCTGTCACCCGGTATGGAGGTTGACATCAAAGCCGGA
>CAZKYZ010000751.1:0-1520 GCA_964557055.1 uncultured Desulfobacterales bacterium | reverse complement strand
CGTGCCGGTGCGGGTTTGCGATCTGTCAGCGCTGCATGGATGAAAATTTTTGGGGACTGTCATGCAACGGAATCACCTGGGCGTGCCCGGACTGCGGCCAACAGAACGGTTTTGGAAACCAGTAAGCCCGACCTCCGGTTTGCCGGGGGCACCGACACATTGCTACCCCTATTATCGAGGTCCTGTTTTTACAGGATAGCGTAGAGTTCGGAAAGGCGCTGGATATGAAAGGCGGCATCAAGCTGATCGTTGCGGTAGGCCACCAGGCAGGCGCCGGCGGCCTTGGCGGCGGCTTCATCGACTTCCGAGTCCCCGATATACAACAGCCGGTCCGGGAGTACATGAAAGTGGTTGGCGATTCGGTTCAGCTGGTCCGGGTATGGTTTGGGATGATCCACATCACGGGAAGTGACCACCAGGTCGAAACTCCCTGCCAATCCATGGGCCTGGAGAAGGGGTTTCATGGTGTCCGACCGATTGGTGGCAATGGCCGTTTTGTAACGACCCCGAAGATATTGGAGGAGATCTTTCAGGTCGGGTTCGATGGCCATCAGCGGCAGAAATGAATCGTAATCCATTGTTTTCCGGTAGGCCAGAGCCTGTTCGCGGATGGCTGCGTCCGGGAACAGGCAGGCCATGGATTCGTCGACAGTATGCATGTGGATATACCCGAACTGCTTTTGATTCATAAGCGGCAGGCTGAAATGCCCAAGCACCTGGTCATAGTAGGCCCTGTTGGCCGCACGCGTATCAAACATGACCCCGTCACAGTCGAAACCGACCACTTCAAATTTGCGGCACGCCATAACCTTCCACCTGAATCCCTATTCGCTAATGGTTCCGAGAACGCCGATGGTAATCTGCGGTTTTATTGCGCTGTCGGTTATGATAATAATGCTGTCATAATACTGCCCCGGGCTGGGTTTGATATTGCGGACCGTGAGGAGATATTCGGTTCCCTGAGGGCCGGCTACTTTCTGTAGTTCAGAGCGGATAAATTCAGCCGATGCGGGATGTGCCTCGATGATGGCAAATGGATATTTTCGCCGGGGAACAATTCTTACCGATTGTTTGACTTCATTGCTCAGAGATCCCTGCAGGCGAACCATTGTGGGTATCAGTGAAACGAATGGCTCGACTTTGCCGGAAACGGTGAGGGTTATCACCGGGATTGACGGGTCATTGCTTTCGACAGCGATTTTTTTGGAGAGAACGTTTCCCCCGTATCCGTTGGAAAACACTTTTATACTGATTTTACCTTCTCCACCTGGAGAAATTTCTTCCGTATAGGAAGCAACTGTGCAACCTCACCCGGTTTTTACGCTCTTGATGACCAGAGGCGCGTCACCCAGGTTTTTCACAATAAAATCGTGTTCGATTTCGCTGCCGTCCGGAACAGATTCGAATGTAAACGTATTGGCGGGCACGGATATTTTCGGCACAACTTCCGATTGCGTTCTCATCTCCGTAACCGGAGACGTCTTCAGGCTGTCCTGGGCCTGGATCATGGCAGGCCCTCC
>CAZKYZ010000750.1:0-1525 GCA_964557055.1 uncultured Desulfobacterales bacterium | reverse complement strand
TAATTCTATCTGAAGGTGCATATTGTGAAACTTCAGCCCACTTTATAGTAAGGTCGATGTATTTTAATTGATGCTTATGAATCTTTATTCTGTTTTCGAAAAATGCTAAGGCTTTCTTATAATGCTGCCTTGCCTCTTCAAGAGAGTGCATGCGGGCTGCCTTGTCTCCAGCCATTTCTAAGTAATAAAGAGCCTTTTCATAACTGGTGCTATTCGAATAGTGATAAGCCAAAACTTCATATAAATCATCCAACTTGTGTGAGTAAAGCGATTCAATGGTTTTTCCTATTGTCTTATGAATATCCTTTCTCTTCTTCAGAAGTAGGCTGTTATAGGTCACCTCTTGTGTGAGAGAATGCTTGAAAATATAGCTTGATTGTGGATAGATTCCACTCTCGTATAGAAGTTCAGAATCTTTTAATACTGACAGGTAAGATAGTAACTCTCGTTCAGGCAATCCTGTTAACTCTTGGAGTAAATCCCGATTGAACTCTCTTCCTATAACCGCTCCAGTCTGAAGAACGTTCTTTGCAGCATCTGGCAGAGAATCAACACGGGACATTATGACATCCTGGATCGTGGATGGAACCATTACATCTTGGATGTCTTTTATAAAATAGTATCTCTTTCCTCTTTTGCCAATTATATTTTGCTCTATGAGCGATTTTACAAACTCCTCAACATAGAATGGAATTCCTTCTGTCTTTTCGAGGATTAGCTCTTCAACGTTCTTGTCTATGTCCTCCGTCCTGAGATAATGTGATAACATGGCAAGGCTCTCACGGTTGGAGAGCCGGTTTAAATTTACCTGACTATGATAAGACCTTCCACCCCATGTATGAACGAATTCAGGGCGGTAGGTGAAAATCAGAAAGATTCTGGCTCCTGAAATATTATCCAAGAGGTCCTTCAAGATATCCTCTGAGCTTTTATCGATCCAGTGAAGATCTTCAAAGGCCATGATTAGTGGTCTTATCTCCGATCCCCCAAGGACGATTCGCCTGAGTGCTTTTATGATGTGTCCCTTTCTTGTCTCAGGATTCATTGGGGCCCTATCAAGATTGTTGTCTGTAACCGATAAGAACTCAAGAATATAGGGAGCGGTGGATTTCTCATCAACTCCCAGATTCTTTACGCCCATTGACACCTTTTCTCTGATATCGTCATATCCATCATCTTCATGAATATCAAAGTTTGACTTTAGGATGTCTATTACCGGATGGTAGGCTTTCCCACGGTTATAAGGTAGACTTTTACCCTCCAAAAAGGTCATGTCCTCGTTGGCGATAGCCTTTCTTAACTCATATAAGAGCCTTGACTTTCCAAGTCCTGCCTCTGCCACTATAGAGAAGGCTTGACCACGGCCTCCCTTGGCTCTCTTAAAACCATCCAGCAGGAGATCGAGCTCGCGTTCCCTTCCCACAAAAGGTGTAAGGCCGCTTTCGGCACTAACATCAAACCTTGTCCTTCTGGTGCTTGGGGCAATAACACGGTACACATGGACAGGCTCCTTTTTGCCCTTGAT
>CAZKYZ010000749.1:0-1527 GCA_964557055.1 uncultured Desulfobacterales bacterium | reverse complement strand
AAGGCATCAGCAGCCAGCTGGTCGGCAAACTGTTGAAAGGATAAGATATCGATGCCATCCTTGGTTCTCATTGCCGGTCCACGAGGATAAACGACGATGCGGCGTTGAAGTCCTTCAAGCGCTGCGACAGCGCGAAGCCCCTTGCACCAGGCCTCCATAAACGTGTTGCCGGATTTTACCTCAACCGCTATCGAGTCCGGCCCGCGAACCAGGATGAAATCAACTTCGTTTGCTGATCGGCCGGCCGGCGCCCAGTAATAGATGTCGTCGCAGATGCCGCGATAATCTTTGTAGGCACGCAACAACTGCGCTACCATTCCTTCGAACAACGCCCCCTTTTCTTCCGGCGCCAAAGTACCGGTCGTTCGCTTCATGACGCGTACAATGCCCGGATCGCACCAATACAACTTGGGCAGTTTCCGTTCGCGCACACGCAGCTTGGCTTCGTAAGCACCCAGCCGAAAACAGAGAAGTGTTTCCTCAAGAATGTCGAGATATCCGGTTACGGTTGTCCTGGCCACGCCGGCTTCCCTGGCAATATTGGTCACATTGATCGTTTGTCCGTGAAAAAGGGCTGCTATGGGCAGAAAGCGAGCAAATCCCGGCAAGTTCCGAACGAGCGCTTCCGCCTGGATTTCCTCTTTCAGATAGAACTGAGCATAGGAAAAAAGCGTTTCCTGTTTGGCGGTCGAGTCCCAGACGATGGGCAGCAATCCGTATTGAAGGGCTTGATCCAAATCGAACTGTGCGCCAACCTCCTCAGGCACGAAAGGATGCATGGATTGGTGCAGGGCACGCCCTGCGAGCAGGTTCACACCGGCTTTCTTGAGTTTGCGGGCACTCGACCCGCACAGAACAAAATACATCCGCCTTTCTTCGATAAACCGGTGCACCTCGTTCAGCAGGTTCGGCAAACGCTGGACTTCATCCACGATGACCCATTGGCCGGTTGGAACCGCACGCAATTCATTTCCAAATTGACCGGGATTGGCCAGCAGTCTCTGATATGTCTCCTCGGACAGCAGGTCAACCAGGTGGGCTTCGGGGAAGTTGGCTCTAATCCAGGTAGTTTTGCCCGATCCGCGCGGACCTAAAAGGAAAAAGCTCTGTTTTGGGGATTTGAATATTCGTTTTAACATTATTTGGCACCATTGCCGTCATTTTTTGACGAAAACTGACGACAACATATGCAATATACGACATTTTGTCAAGGCCGGTTTCACCCCCCTCCGGCATTTTGAACGCTCATTTTCTATACAGGAGTCTTGTCGGATCTTTTTACTGGCAAGGAAGGGATGGTACCCCGTCACAATGAAAGCCCTTATAGCTCCTAGTTTTATGACGAATTTACACCCATAAGGTTTTCAAATGTGATTCTTTCGCAACCCTCGAGAGCTGTGCCCGAGCAATATAAAAAGTTAAATGCTATGCCCCCCCAAAGCCCGCCTCCGAAAAGGGAATTCTTATGCGGTCAGTTGAATGGTTTCTCCGGGTTTCGGAACCAGGGCCGAAAACCCCTCGTTTTTA
>CAZKYZ010000748.1:0-1530 GCA_964557055.1 uncultured Desulfobacterales bacterium | reverse complement strand
GGCACCACAACCTTCCGTGATGTAGGCATCCGTTAAAAAATCGGCGATCAACAGCGGTTTTCTTTTCTTGATGTCGCCGATCAGCTCCGGAATGCGCGCTTTCTGCTCGGCAGTGGGAATCAGCGAACGGTCAAAACAGGCGCTTCCCTGGGGAACGGCAAGGGGAATCCAGGCAATGGTAGCCCCATTTGCCACCATGGTATCGAAGAATTCATCGGAATGCAGGACATCGAAATTTTTCCGGCTGGTCATCGCTGAAAACCCGGTGATGATGCCGGCTTCTGCGACCTTGCGCATGACAGCCATGGAACGATCGAAACTGCCCTCTCCCTTGCGTTCGTCGGTTTCTTTTTTCATGCCGTCGACGCCGATGACCACTCCGGCGTTCCCCGCGGCGGCCAGACGGTCGATATGTGTTTCCCGGATCAACTGGCCGTTGGTAAAGATCAGAAATGCCATGCGGGGGTGTTTTTCAACGATGTCGAGCAGCCACGGCACCAGAAACGGTTCGCCTCCGAGGATAAGAACAAAATTGGTCCCGGCATCGTATGCCTCCCGGATAACCGCGTCCGTTTCTTCGAAGGTCAGTTCGGATTTCGGTTCATGGGTGCCGGCATAGCACCCGTAACAGCGCAGGTTGCAGCGCATTGTGGGACTGATCATCAATGTGCCCGGCGGCGCCACGTGATGGCGGTTGTAAAACTTCAGGCGCTTTTTGTATCCGGACAACAGGCATCCGATAACAAAATTTTTGATAACCCCTGCCCGTGCATTGGGATTGGCCTGCCGGATCAGACGACGGGCCCCGTCGATACCGCCATGCTTGTTTTCGACCAGGTTCCGGATGCCCTCAAAACCTTCGTGGTGCCAGCTTATTGAGGCCAGTTTCTCCAGAAATCCGAGTGCCCGCAGAATATTTTTATGCGACAGGTTGCCGACCATGCTGAGCACTTCGCCGGCCACCATATTTCCGATCTTTTCCGTAATCACTGACGATTCACCTCCATTTTACAGTATTGCGTTCAGCGGGAATGAATTGTACCGGTCCGCTGGCGCCGATCGGCCGCCATTGCAGCTGCGGATCAGTAAAAAAACCGACCGGTTTTTCAGTTCGGTATATCCGCTCTTTTCTTCTCGACAATAAAGTCTGCCAGTGCGGTTATGGAGGCAAAGGCCTGTCTTCCCACCTCTTCATCTTCGATAATTACATCGAACTTTTTTTCGATGGCGACCACCAGCTCCAGCGCATCGATGGAATCAAGCCCGAGCCCCTCCCCGAAAAGGGGGGCATCATCCTCGATTTCAGACGGCTGGATATCTTCTAAGAGCAGGGTTTCAACGATCATATTCTTAAGATCGTTTTTTAATTGTTTCAGGTTCAACCGTTACAGCCCTCCATTTCTGAGGGGATCGCCGCTGCTGCTGATTTTCTCCCCGATGGAGAAAGTGAAAACGTGGCCAAAAAAACGATCCCCGATAGATCTGTTTCACAAACCGCAATTTTACTAAATAGTGTCCATCCAGAAATGG
>CAZKYZ010000747.1:0-1531 GCA_964557055.1 uncultured Desulfobacterales bacterium | reverse complement strand
TGCCTGGCTTCATGGGCTTGATGCCCGGCAGGGTACTGCACAGGAAACCACCGGTTTCCGTCTGCCAGTAGGTATCGACGATGATGGCTTTCCCCTTGCCTACCTCTTTATGGTACCATTTCCAGACTGCCGGCTCAATGGGTTCGCCAACCGTTGTCATGTGTTTGAATTGGTAGTTGTACTTGGCCGGTTCATCCGGTCCGATTTTGCGCAATGCCCGGATGGCGGTAGGCGCCGTATGGAAAATGTTGACGTCCAGATCCTGGGCGATCCGCCAGGACCGTCCGGCATCCGGATAGGTGGGTACGCCTTCATATATTACCGTGGAGGCGCAAATGGCAAGCGGCCCGTAAACGATGTAGGAATGTCCGGTGATCCAGCCGATATCGGCCATGCACCAGTAGACGTCTTCCGGATGAATGTCTTGAACATACTTGCTGGTTCCGGCCACATAGGCAAGAAAGCCGCCGATGCCGTGCTGGCATCCTTTGGGCTTACCGGTGGTTCCGGAGGTGTACATAAGGAAAAGTGGATCTTCGGCGTTCATCTTTTCCGGTTCCACACGGGCACCGTAGTAATCGCCGAGAACGTCATTGACGAAATAATCCCGGCCTTCAACCATCGGGGTCGGGGAGGAAGATTTCCCGGCGTAGCGCTGCCATACAAGCACTTTGTCGACTTTCTGGCCATCTTTTTCAGCCAGATTAACGGCAATGTCGGCATTTTGCTTATGATCCAGCAGTGTGCCGCTGCGGTAATAGGCGTCTGCCGTGATCAGTATACGGCTGTTGGAGTCAACGATCCGGTCGGCACAGGCCTTCCCGCTGAATCCGCCGAACACCTGGGAATGAATAACCCCAAGACGGGCGCAGGCCAACATGGTGATGGCCAGTTCCGGAATCATGGGCATGTGCAGCGTTACGCGGTCGCCGCGCTTCAATCCGGCGAAATCGCGAAGCAGGGCGGCGAATTCATTCACCCGTACGTACAGTTCCTGGTAGGTGATGTGCTGATAACCTTCTATCAGCGGTTCCGGTACAAAATGGATTGCCGTCTTGTTTTTGTTTTTGGCAAGGTGTCTGTCGATACAGTTGTAGCTTGCATTAATCTTGCCGCCTTTGAACCATTTAAAACAAGGAGCATCGCTGGTGTCCAGGATTTCATCCCAATACTCGTACCAGTCCAAGAGATCGGCATATTCTTTAAAACAATTCGGGAAGTTGTCCAGGCTGAACCGGTCATAAATACCAGGGTCGGTCATATTGGCCTGAGCAACAAATTCATATGACGGATAGTAATAATCTTCTTCCGCCCAGTGAACCGCGATCTGCGCTTCTGAGGTCTCGACGACTTCTTTTTCTGCCATTTCTCCCCCTTACTTGTAAAATTTATGGATTCGTGTATTTGCTTTCGGACAATTATCGATTGACGATCAACCGTTCGGGACGATCCAGCATCACCTCCTTACCCAATCTGGTTTGTGTAATGTCTGCAATTCCAAACTGCCTTTTTGTTCTAAATTGTCCATGGT
>CAZKYZ010000746.1:0-1534 GCA_964557055.1 uncultured Desulfobacterales bacterium | reverse complement strand
GCCCCAGCCGGGCATGGATTTCATGGCGCAATGCCCACCGGTTGGCGTCTCTCGGTATCCGGACCCCGAAACCCATAGCCTTAGTAGAAAACCGTTTGGGGCCTTTAAGATCCACGGCGTACTTTATAACCGAATACGTTGACGGTATTGATGCCTACAGTTTATTCCATTCGGACAGGGAAAGCAAAATCAAGCGGGAAAGCATTGTGACATTGTTTGGCCAACTATTCCGATTGTTGGCAGGCTCATCCATCAGTCACGGTGATTCAAAGGCCACAAACTATATTGTTGCAGGCAACGAATTATATATTACAGACCTGGATTCCATGCGTGAACACCTGTCCAAAAGATTATTCCGCCGGACCTTTACACGGGATCTTGATCGCTTCATGCGAAACTGGGCTGACCTGCCGGAAATAGAGAACATATTTCGTGAGGAAATTGACAAAACCACAAAAAACCTTTGAACCATCATCTTTTTGTTCACAATAAAACACGGAAGACAACATGCCACTCATTACATTAGGCCTTTCCGGTGCACTGACACATGATCCATCGGCAGCATTATATGTAGATGGTGAACTGGTTGCCGCGGCAGAGGAAGAAAGATTCATTCGTGAAAAGCATGCCAAGAACCAACTGCCCTTTGAATCGGCTAAATTCTGCATGGAATACGCAGGTATTAAGCCGGATCAGATAGATGTTGTTGCGTTTCCCTATGCGCGGATCAGTTTGCTGACCCCTGCCCGCTGGCATTATGCAAGACGTTACTGGTATGCGCCCGATCGCGCCCTGGATGCCCTCTTTAACGGGAACCGCCGCTACAGACGGAATGTTCGACGCGTAAAAGAAGTATTGGAGCGCTTGGGCATTAATTGGGATAATATCAAATTCGTTCCCGTAGAACATCATCTGGCCCATGCCAGCAGTGCATACCATTTAAGCGGTTTCAAGGAAAAAACCGCCATCTTAGGAATAGACGGCAAGGGTGAATATGCTACCACCTTTTTCGGTTATGGGGAAAACGGCAAGATCTACAAAATCAAGGAATTCTATGATCCTGATTCATTAGGGGGGCTTTACGGGGCCATAACCGAGTATTTGGGCTTTGAGATGCTTGACGGTGAATACAAGGTTATGGGAATGGCGCCCTATGGAGATCCGACCAGATTTGACCTCTCTTCACTGATTGACTTTAATGGAAAAAATATCAACGTGAATACCAGCCTGGTAAACACGATCGGGCTCAGACGTTACAAGGAACAAGGCGTTGGTTTCTACTTCAGTCCAAAGCTCGTTGACTGGCTGGGTCCGAGGCGGACCGACGACAGCGCTGACGAGCCTTATATCCATTATGCTGCCGGTATGCAGAGTCTTTTCGAAGAGATTTCTCTGAAGCTCCTGGATTATTACTTGGGCGATATCCTGCGGGAAACCGGAAAGCTGTGTTTTTCAGGCGGAAGCGCCCTAAACGTAAAACTGAACCAGCGCATTATCGCCCTGCCGTATGTTGAGGAACTGTTTGTACAGCCCG
>CAZKYZ010000745.1:0-1534 GCA_964557055.1 uncultured Desulfobacterales bacterium | reverse complement strand
TGCATAACGCCGGTGTTGCCAAACTTCTGGTACTGCTGCATCAATTCGTATCCCTGGCTCGTCCCGCCCACCATAAAGAAGTTTGTCCGGTTGTAGCTGACCAGCACCCGGACCGCACCCCGTTTTTTCATTCCCTCCAGGTCGCCGGTGAATACTTTGCGGGACGCCCCCAGCAGTGACTCGTCGGCCCAAACGGTTGACGACACCACCGCCAAGGTCAACAGCGCCACGCAGAAAAGCAGCCATCGCCACACCACGCCCTGAAAACATGCGTTTTTGCCATTGGCTTTCCTATGGTGCACTATTTTTCCTCCCCAAAGGTTTTCAACAATTAAATTAATCCCTTTTATAAGTGGGCACCCCCCCCGTTCGGGTACCTTTACTCGATCACCTGCCCACGGGAAGTAAATGAAAGACCCTGCTGCGCCTGGGTGCCGATCATGACGGTCTCGATAAGCGGCTGGTTCACCAGAACCCGGGAGGTCCAGGTGATAATAAAATTGGCCCCGGATCCGCCCGCTTTGTCTGATTCTTTCACCACGTAACGGATCGTGCTCATCTTTTCGAGAGTGCCCGGCTCCTTCAGATATTTTTCCACAAGCTTGCCCGCTGAATTATAGTAATCGACGGCCGTAACAGTGATCGGGTGCTGCGGGTCGGTATTGCGGATGCTGAGCGTCACCGCCAGGCTGAACTGCTGCTCCCGGTTTCCACTGTAAATATGCGAGTAGGCTGCGGCATAAACCGTTTGCCCTTTCGATTTCATCACACCTGTTTCGGCAAAGGTCGCCCCGACATAACCAAACGCGAGCACGACAAATACGACAAAAAGCGTCAATTTAGCGGTAATACATTTATTTTTCATCAGAAGGCCTCCGGGAAAATGGATTGGCAAGCAGGTTTATCGTTTGACTTTATAACGGTTTTCCTTTTAGTTGCAAGTCTCATGAAAAAACATGATCTGCTCACCTGGCCCCCGGCCGTTCTTTTCCTGGCACTGCTCTGCTCTCTGCTATGGGGCAGCGCTTTTCCCATCCTGAAAATCGGCTTCGGCATGTTGGATATCACTCAGAACACCGGTGGTAAGCTCTATTTCGCCGGATACCGGTTTCTTCTGGCGGGGGTGATCCTTTTTATCGGTGTCCGGGTCATGGGGAAACCGATTCGTCTCGGCCACAAGCGCGACTATGCCGTCCTGGCCGCTGTCGGTGCCGCCATCTCCGCCGTCCCGCTGCATAGCTCGCAGATACGGGTCACGATGAAAGGCCGAACCCGCTTGCCGCCACTCTGGGCAGAGTACTGCATCGCTTCAACCAACGTCGCGGCCACGCCCTCGCCGCTGGTCAGCGCCTCCGCCAGCGTGGGCTCAAAACCACGGGCCCAGGCGGCCAACGCATCGGCGATGTTTGTGGTAGTTGCGGGGCTGTCGGTGCTCATCGCGGGATCCTTTAGCACCGCCCTCGCGCCGGGCGGCGAACCGCTCATTATACCACCACCGGCCGCCAGGATCACAGGTGACACGGCGGTCAACGCC
>CAZKYZ010000744.1:0-1535 GCA_964557055.1 uncultured Desulfobacterales bacterium | reverse complement strand
CTCGCGCTCCTGGCGTTGGAGGTTCTGGAGGATGTCGAAGTCCATGGCGGGCAGCCCATCAGGTCGGTTCAGAGTGGGCCACCTCGGCACCTCCCACAAGCCAGCCAGGGTGCCTTCTGCCTTCCCCGCCATGCCAATGGCATAGTACCGTCCTTCCGGAGTAGGACCAAAGGCGGCGTCCGACCGTTGCAGAAGCTTGAGAGCTAACTTCATCATCGGCGTGTTCATCGTCGGGGTACGGCTCCCCACCATGAGAACATTTTTGTACCCGCGCCCGAAGCAATCTTTGAATATCTTCTCGGCGCGTATACCCCAGCGTTCACGCTCCATGGGGCACGATTCGAAGCGGCTCCCCAGCTTAACGACCTTGTCACTATCGTGCTTTTTCGTGACGTACTCGCTGACGATCTTAACCAGCCGGGCGCGTGCCGGTTCATCTATGTAATAGAGGCGGACATCGACCGCCCCCACGCGCAGCGCGTTGAGGATGGTATCGGTGATAAAGGCCTGGTGAAGGAAGCGCAGGTTGTCACCTTCAATAGCGCCCAGGTCCATCTTGGAACCGTCTTCAGTCGGCTCCTGAATGCAAACGGCAATGACCGACTTGCCTTCTCCATCTTCTTTTTCTTGCGACATAGTTATCCGAATTCCATCTATGTGAACAACTGTTATTGCGCGATAATATATAGGGCCGGGTCATGCGCGTCAAGATGCCCCGCGTGAAAAGAACGGTCATGGGCTGCTTGTCATGGAGGCAGTTGCCCGGTGAGAGGCAACGAGATAGGACAACGGACGAAAATTTCACCGAACTTTTTTTAGTTCTTCAATGAAATCATCCGGTCCAATCACGCCGGGAATGATCTTGTGGACCGAGCCGTCGGAGTTGACCAATACGGTCGTGGGGAGGGTGTAAGTTTTCAGCCCGAACCGTTTCTGGAACGCCAGCGTCTCCGGTGACTTGTCGGTTTCCAGTTGCACTTTAATCGGCACGAACCGGGCCGCAGCATCACCGACCGCAGCATTGTGAAACGTTTTCTTTTCCAGCACCCGACAGTTGGCGCACCAGGTAGCCCAGGTATCGATGATCGCCGGCTGGTTCGCGGCGCGAGCGCGGGCCAGACCAGCTTCCAGATCGGTTTCCCAACCAGAGATACCAGCCTCTTCAGTTAACGCGGTGCCCCCTGAACCGGGCAGTCCGCCCTGCATGGCCGGCAGGATGAATCCTTGGGTGACGAGTGAACCGAGCAGCAAGTAAGCCCCCACAATCAAGGAAATCAGGCCCAGGAACTTTTTGAGTCGCGGGAAAAATCCGGCCTCGGAGGTCAGGCGATCCAAACCGCCACCAAACACGCCGAAAGCGAGTAGGACCAGTGCGGTGGTAAGGGCGATAATCTCATCCGCCACAAGGGTACGCAGGAAGAATATGGCCATCAGCAACAGGACGAAGCCAAAGAACTTTTTCACCTGTTCCATCCACTCGCCGGAGCGCGGCAACCTCGTGATAGCGGAGGAGAAAGTGCCGATTACAATAAACA
>CAZKYZ010000743.1:0-1540 GCA_964557055.1 uncultured Desulfobacterales bacterium | reverse complement strand
TAGCTACATGGATTGAGTGTAAAAAAAATATGATCGAACGAGATTTTGACATACCGTTTATTGCCAATCTGGCGCTTCGGGAAAAGCAGATTCAGCAAAATTACCGGCCGATTATCGCGGTGCATAAGTGGTTTGCAAGGCGGCCGGGAACGCTTTTTCGGGGATTGCTGTTGTCAGAATTCATTGAAAAACCGTTGCGTGAATCTTTTTATGAATCCAACGATTTGCATGGAATACGCGTGGCAGACCCTTTCATGGGCGGGGGTACACCGCTGCTGGAAGCCAATCGGGTCGGGTGCGAGGTGATCGGCTATGACATCAATCCTATGGCGTATTGGATCGTAAAGCAGGAACTGGAACATCTCGACCTTGTCGCTTATGCTGACGTGGCATGGGGATTAAGAGCATCCCTAGAAAAACAGATCGGGCGGCTTTACCGTACACGTTGTGAATGTTGTAACAGTGAGGATGCGCACGTAAAATATTTCCTGTGGGTCAAGATCCATGAATGCACGGGATGCGGTAACGAATTCGATCTTTTCCCAGGCTACTTGATTTCCCAGGACCGGAGACATCCCAAAAATGTTTTTGTATGCGCTGGCTGCGGCAAATTGACAGAAACAGAAGACCGAAAACAACCGGGAAATTGCTACCATTGCAATGCGAAACTTTTAACGTCCGGTCCTGCAAAACGAAACCGCTGTCAATGTTCCCATTGCGACAAGCCAAATAACTATCCAAGACCCGAGAAAGGACCGCCCCGGCACCGACTGTTTGCAATAGAATACCATTGTCCCTTCTGTAAACCCGGACACAAAGGGCGATTCTTTAAAGCTCCTGATGATGACGATCTTGGCAAAGTCCGTGATGCCGAGCAACACTGGGCAAAAATGCGGTCCCGTTTTGTCCCTGAAGACAAAATCCCGCAAGGGGATGAAACCAACCGCCTGCACCGCTGGGGATACAAACATTACCATGTAATGTTCAACTCCCGGCAAAAACTTGGTCTGGAATTGAGCTGCCGTATTATCGATAAGGAAAAAGACGTAAGGGTGCGCAATGCCCTGGCAACAAACCTCTCAGACCTTCTCAGATACCAGAACATGCTTTGTCGTTATGATGCCATGGCCCTTAAATCTCTGGACATTTTTTCCGTTCACGGATTTCCGGTCGGCTTAATCCGGTGCGAGTCGAATTTCTTGGGAATACATAATGGCCGAAAGGGAAACAATGTGGGTTCCGGAGGATGGAGCAACATTATAACTAAATTTTTTACGGCCAAAGAATACTGTGATTCGCCATTTGAAATAAAGCATCATGCAGGAAAAAAGCACCGGGCGCCTGTCGCTCGGATGAGGGATTGGGCGCCCGGTGGCTAAGGCTATCGACTTGACCCATCGATGGCCGAATGCCAATCGTGGGAGTCCAACCAGCCGTCGGCAGATGCCTGCGACCGGTTACTAATCAGAGCACATGTCCTGCGGCATAGCGTGTGACCGTTAGGAGGTGCTGGTCGTCGCCGCGGTGTTCGCCATGTACG
>CAZKYZ010000742.1:0-1545 GCA_964557055.1 uncultured Desulfobacterales bacterium | reverse complement strand
ATCAGGGGATTGATGGATGTGATGTTCCCGAGGGTCTCATCAAATTCGCTCAAAGACAAGCAAAGGGTATGCCGGCAATTTGCTCGTCATACAGGCGGGAACATTCGTCATTGTTGATGACCAATCCAAAACCACAATTTTGATCTTTGATAAAATCTTTCATTGCCCGTAGCTGTTTTGCCGGCACGGTCTGAGTATATTTTATTTCAATGGGAATCAGCCCAAATTCACCTTCGAGTATCAGGTCGACCTCAGCACCCCCGCCTGTTCGATAATAATAGTAGTCGAATCCTGCACCGGTTGCATTGAGGCCGCGGATGATTTCCTCGATGACCAATCCTTCCCAAGAGCGGCCCAATACCGGATGGGTGGCCAAAAGATCCGTATCAGGAATACGTAGCAGGTAATGGAGAAGGCCGCTGTCACGAAAATATCCCTTTGGATGTTTTACGATACGTTTCAGCGTATTTCGTGTATAGGAGGGGATGGTTCGCCATAAAAATGTTCCGTCGGCAATTTCAAAATAATCCCGGACCGTAGGTTGGGATACACCGAGTGATCGCGCCACGTCCGAATAATTAATGACATTTCCGGAGATTCCGGCCAGAATCTGCACAAACAACCGGAATCTGTTTTCGTTTATGCCCGGGAATAGTTTTGCCACGTCCCGATACAGATAGGTGCCGACATACTGATTCATCCAGGTCGAATGAAATCGTTTGTTTTTTTTCAGCCATGGTTCCGGATACCCACCCTTGAACCAGAATTCATGAACATCTCGTATATCCCCAAGCGGTTTGAGCTCATCGATAAAATCCCGCACATGCACCCTGTCGGTCAGAAACTGGAAAAACGGCGGCGACAATTCTTGCCTGACTTCAGAAAATGAAAACGGCGCCATTTCAATGATGCCGATACGTCCGGCAAGACTCTCGGAAATGGCTCGAACCAGTTTGGGGGAGCTGGAGCCGGTGATTACAAATCGGCCGGTGCTTTGCCGGTCTCCGTCCACCGCCACACGCAAGGCGGCAAACAGTTCCGGCCGCAGTTGGGCCTCATCGATCGCAATTTTGTCGGGATTCAGGCGGAAAAACAGATCGGGGTCCTGAGAAAGGATTTGAAAATCACTCTGCTTTTCAAGGTCATAAACTTTCCAGTCCCGTGGAAGTGTTTGAAGAAGAGTCGTTTTCCCGCACTGCCTGGGACCAATGAGAGCAACGCAGGGGAAAAAGGCAAGATATTCCTTCAGCAGTTTTTCATAATGACGATTCATACCTTGCAATTTAAAACATATACTTTGAAAATGCAAGGTTATTTCCCATCATTTTTTCTATTTCCAGCAAAAAAATGCAGAACCAGCCGTAACCAACATCATGAACAAAGCCAATCAAATGCAGAAAACTTCATTTGGATATACTGGTCTTACGGAAAATCCGGAATCCAGGCTCAAAGCCCGAGATCTTTGAAAAAGGTAACTAAAATCACCGCAGGAAGCGGGGAGAATCGAATACACTTATTCTTCGTCAGTTTCACTATCTAAATAGG
>CAZKYZ010000741.1:0-1555 GCA_964557055.1 uncultured Desulfobacterales bacterium | reverse complement strand
AGCTAATGCAAATCAAATTGCAAGGTATGTTGGCTCGCGAACGGTTTATAGATACAGCGATATTGCAGATATGTGTTTAAGATCCAAAAGAGATACATTGGCAATAAAATTTCGATATGTTAAACAACTTGAATCAAGTATTGGGGTTAAGGAATTAAAGGAGAATTTTGTTTTAAATGGATCACCGCAATCGATTACAAAAATTAGACCGGAAGGGGTTAAATGGATAAAGCAAAAACTTCAGATGTGATTGCATTGTCGATAAAGCCAGTGTATGCCGACGCCATCCTTTCTGGTGATAAAACGGTAGAATTCAGAAAAAATGGTATCCCGGAAGATATTAAGTCGATTGTTCTTTACGCCACTAAACCGGTACAGCAAATTGTCGGGTATTTTGATGTTAAAAGCTGTGAAGTGGATTATCCCTCAAAATTGTGGGAAAATTATGGCGACTGTGGTCACATCACTTTCGATGATTTCAATTCTTATTACAAAGGAAAAAAAATTGGGAAGTGTTTTCTCATAGAAAACGCATATCGATTTGAAAAACCGATTCCTTTAGATAAATGTAAATCGTTTTCAAAGTCTCCACAGTCATTTGCTTATCTTTTAAAAACAGAATGGAAGAATATAAAAAGGAAAAAATTGGCAATCAATATTTAACAGCCATGACAATTGTGTAATGAATACAGAACAGCAAACAAGAGCGGAACTGATTGATAAACAGCTTGCAAAAGCAGGCTGGAACGTCAATGATCCCACACAAGTCGTTCAAGAGTACGATATCCTTGTAGATCTTCCCGAAGGTGTTGCAGAAGCCCAAACCCCTTATCAGGGCCATCAGTTCAGCGATTATGTATTGCTGGGGAAAAATGGTAAGCCTGTTGCCGTAGTAGAGGCAAAGAAAACCAGTAAAGACCCGGCAATAGGCAGAGAACAGGCAAAACAATATTGTTTTAATATCCAAAAGAATTCAAGTGGATCTCTTCCGTTTTGTTTTTATACCAATGGGCTTGAGACATTTTTTTGGGATTTGGACAATTATCCGCCGCGTAAAATTATCGGTTTCCCGACATTAGATGATTTGGAACGGTTTCAATATATCCGGAAAAATCGGAAATCTCTGACCCATGAATTGATAAACACAGATATTGCCGGACGTGATTATCAGATTCGGGCGATTCGTTCTGTCTTAGAAGGCATTGAACAGAAAAAAAGATCTTTTTTATTGGTCATGGCGACCGGAACAGGAAAAACCCGAACAAGTATTGCTTTGGTTGATGCACTCATGAGAGCAGGCCACATGGAACGGGTTCTTTTCCTTGTTGACCGGATTGCATTGAGAGAACAGGCTTTAAACGCCTTTAAAGAATACTTGCCGGATGAACCACGATGGCCCAATGTAGGCGAGAAATTACTAAGCAAGGATCGGAGGATCTATATCTCAACTTATCCAACCATGCTGAATATTATTCGGGATGAATCCGGATATTTGTCCCCGCATTTTTTTGATTTCATTCTAATCGATGAAAGCCATCGATCCATTTATAACACC
>CAZKYZ010000740.1:257-1558 GCA_964557055.1 uncultured Desulfobacterales bacterium | reverse complement strand
TTATTAACGTATGACCACTTTATGGGGTACCACCTTTTTTTCGAATTTTGTCCTGACATGTTCTCAATCAGTATCTACATACTCATGTTCACGAGTAATTGTCCGGGGGTTTTCAAAAATATTCAAAATTGAAAAAGTTACGTCCTTTTCCGTGAGGTCGATTTACAAGGGGAAAATGCTTGGGACCGCTTGGGACCCCTTGGGACCCCTTGGGACCCACTACGCCAATTCTACATGTACGTTTTTCAAATGCTGATTGCTCGGTCTGTAGGTGCCCGATTGACCTCTAAATCATTGCAAAACAGTTTTCATGCAAAGGAGAATCGAATAAGACCATGTTGTTTTTGGCGAGTAACGGACATTTCCCCCTTGTTTTTGAGGGGCTGGTGCTCAGAGTAGATAGCCGCAAAACGAGAAACACACGTGAAAAATGTGATTTTTGCAGTTTTTCGATTTGTTCTCGCTTGATTTGGCTCGGCATGACTCCATAGTTGCTAGGAAGTTAGTCTAAGGTGTTTCTGAGGTGCTGTTAACAGGATGTGGGCATATGTTGGTGGACTACCTCTATATTTGAACTTTTGGCCAAAAAAAAGAAGGCTGGCTTGTGCACACGGTTATTTTATAATAAGACCTTATCAGCAATTCTCAGATTTTCTAACTTTGTCAGTTTTCAATATTTTGACTCGGTACCAACAGCAAAGTTGTTGCCCTGCTTACGGGGAATCCAACGCAACCATCCGGTAGTAAAAATATTAAGAATTCGCAAAGTTACAAGTCTTTAAAGAGGGTCAATTACAAGGGGATTTTCAGCAAAAATGCCTCCGTTATGGGTAAAAATGTGATTTTTGCAGTTTTTCGATTTGTTCTCGCTTGATTTGGCTCGGCATGACTCCATAGTTGCTAGGAAGTTAGTCTAAGGTGTTTCTGAGGTGCTGTTAACAGGATGTGGGCATATGTTGGTGGACTACCTCTATATTTGAACTTTTGGCCAAAAAAAAGAAGGCTGGCTTGTGCACACGGTTATTTTATAATAAGACCTTATCAGCAATTCTCAGATTTTCTAACTTTGTCAGTTTTCAATATTTTGACTCGGTACCAACAGCAAAGTTGTTGCCCTGCTTACGGGGAATCCAACGCAACCATCCGGTAGTAAAAATATTAAGAATTCGCAAAGTTACAAGTCTTTAAAGAGGGTCAATTACAAGGGGATTTTCAGCAAAAATGCCTCCGTTATGGGTAAAAATCGAGATTTTCTAACTTTGTCAGTTTTCAATATTTTGACTCGGTACCAACAGCAAAGT
>CAZKYZ010000740.1:0-157 GCA_964557055.1 uncultured Desulfobacterales bacterium | reverse complement strand
GAGGGTCAATTACAAGGGGATTTTCAGCAAAAATGCCTCCGTTATGGGTAAAAATGTGATTTTTGCAGTTTTTCGATTTGTTCTCGCTTGATTTGGCTCGGCATGACTCCATAGTTGCTAGGAAGTTAGTCTAAGGTGTTTCTGAGGTGCTGTTAAC
>CAZKYZ010000739.1:0-1560 GCA_964557055.1 uncultured Desulfobacterales bacterium | reverse complement strand
GTCCAGGGCCCGGGAGAGTTTCATCAGGGCGCCGAGCTGGGGCTGGGCGGTGCCGTTTTCATAGGCCGTCAGTTCGTTGATCGAACAACCGGTGGCATCGGCCAGCGCATCCAGAGAGACGCCTTTGTCCGTCCGCAGGCGCCTGATGCGCTCACCCACGCGTTCTTCCTTTGCGGCCGGACCGCTGGATTCGATTTCGCCGGTCAGGTCTTCAAAATAATCGACGCTGATATGCGGCGGCTCGTAGGTTTTGTCCATGGTGTTGTTCCTTTCGTCCGTTTCCGGTATTGCGCTTTATTAACAGCCGATATACCTGGAGATCACCAGTCGCTGGATTTCCGACGTGCCCTCCCCGATATCCAGCAGCTTCTGGTCCCGGTAAAACCGTTCCACCTGATACTCCTTCATTAAGCCGTATCCGCCATGAATCTGCACGGCTCGGTCAGCCACTCGTCCCATGGTTTCAGAGCAGTAGAGCTTAGCCATGGCCGCTTCCCTGGCAAAAGGCCGCTTGTTGTCCCGCAGCCAGCAGGCTTTATAGAGGAGGTTCCTGGCGCATTCTATTTCCGTGGCGCTGTCCGCGAGTTTAAAGGCAATGGCCTGAAATTTACTGATGGGCTGGCCGAATTGATGACGTTCCCGGGCATATCTCAGGGCCAGTTCAAAGGCGCCGTCAGCGCCGCCCAGCCCCATGGCGCCGATGGACAACCGGCCGCCGTCAAGAGTGGCCAGCATCTGGTGAAAGCCGTCGCCTTTTTTCCCCAGAAGGTTTTCAGCCGGCACCCGCACGTCTTTAAAAAAAAGCTCGGCGGTGTTGGAGGCGCGCCACATCATTTTGCCGTGCATTTCCACGGCCTCAAAACCCGGGGTGCCGTGTTCAACGATAAAACAACTGTATTCCGGCTTGCCGTTGTCCCGGACACCGGTGATGGCCTGAACAGTCACGCCCAGGGACAGTTCGCAGGCGGCGTTGGTGATGAATATCTTGGAGCCGTTTATCACCCACTGGTTCCCGTCCTGCACGGCGGTTGTCTTGCTGCCGCCGGCATCAGACCCTGCCGAGGGTTCCGTCAGTCCGAAGCCCCACAGTCCTTCGCCCCGGCACAGTTTCGGCAGGTATTTATTCTTCTGTTCCTCATTGCCGAAATAATAGAGCGGGCCGATGCCCAGGGAGTTCGCGGCGGCAATAGTGGCTGCCTGGGAGCCGTCAACCCTGGCGATTTCTTCAACGGCGATAATGTAGGCAAGGTAGTCCATGGCCTGGCCGCTGTACTGGTCGGAAACGAATATGCCCAGCAGGCCGATGTCGCCCATTTTGCGGGTCAGTTCCGCCGAAAAGCTCTCTTTCTCATCCAGTTCAACGGCGATCGGCGCGATCTCCGCCTTTGCAAAAGCACGAACCTCCTTACGGATCATGGCCTGTTCTCTGGAAAGATCGAAATTCATGTTCCCTCGGTTTTTATCTGTTAAAAGATACGTACGGCTGTTTGACTGAAAGCAGATTCATTTATTGAATCAGATTCAACAATAAAAAGTCCGGCTTTTTTTGTCAATATTTTT
>CAZKYZ010000738.1:0-1566 GCA_964557055.1 uncultured Desulfobacterales bacterium | reverse complement strand
GATGACCCCTATTTCTTCCAGACCGATGGGCTTGCGCAGCAGCTCGAATCCCAGATTTTGGACTTCCTTTGATCGCAACTGGTCCAGGAATTCGGGGTAAAAAGCGGTGATGATGTAGACCGGCACCTCCGCATTCAGGGCCCGCAACTGCCGGATAGTTGCCACACCGTTCATGACAGGCATTTTCAGATCAAGGTAGACGAGGTCATACTTTCGCCTGGCAAACAGGTCCAATCCCTCGCTCCCGGATCCGGCCACGTCCACCGTCACCGGGTAGTCTTCCAGGGCCAGCTGGAAGGACTTGCGAATGGCCTCTTCGTCGTCGATTACCAATACATGTCTGTTCATTACACACCTTATCTGTGGGCCGGCATCAGATCCCGGAGACGATGTCCCGGATAAGCCCCACGTCAAACGGTTTACGGACAATCTCAAAAGAGACCTTTTCCTGTTTTCCCAGGCGGTTCAACGCGGCGGCGTACTTTTCGTAGAAGCCGGTGATGACATAGACCCGGGGGGTTATGCCGGCAGCATGCATCCGCGCTAAGGTTTCCACACCGTCCATGCTGCCGCCCAGATTCAGATCCAGAAAAACAATATCGCAGGGTTCGTTTTTCAAATGCCCAAGCCCCGCTTCACCGGAAGTAACCCAAGCCAACTGGCAGTCCAGAGCCGCCAGGACGTCCCTGAAGATCTCAAAATTTAATTCCTGATCATCGATGAGAAGGACTTTCTTTTTCATTGGGCTATATCTCCTGGTGGTGTGACTGCGGGCACCCGCAATTCACGCCGGTCAATGTAAAGCAGGTTGTCAGCGAGCCTGCTTCAGGTCGCTCCATTCAGATCCACCTTTTCCCGGTTGCGATAACGGTCGATACGGGCTATCAGCGCCATCATGGCCTGGGGGGTAATGGGCTTGGCACCGAAACCGTCGATCTCCGGCCGCACCACCCGGGACACCGTATCACCGTCTCCAAAGCCGGTCAGGACGATGACCGAAGTATCGGGATAACGATCCTGGATCCAGATCAGCAATTGAATGCCATCCACCTCCGGCATCAGCACGTCGGTAATGACCAGTTCAAAGGGATGCCCCTGATCGGCCTGTCGGCGGATTTTCCGGCAGGCCGCCCCACCGTCGGCCGCGGTTTCCAGTTCGAAGCCTTCTCTTTTAAGGTGGCGCCGGAGCGTTTGCAGAAAGGTTATCTCGTCATCCACCACTAAAATATGTTTTATGAGCCGCGTCACGGTTACCGGGTCCTTTCGATATCGATTGCTGAAACATTCGTTATAGTCTTTCCAAAGCAACGTCTGTGCCACGGATGCCTTGGGCCCAATAACTGATTATAATTATTTGATTTCATATTGTTTTTTTGAGACAGGTCCTTGGTGGAATGTTTTTGTGGGAACCACTGGCGACATTTATGTCGCCAAAGCGTCGCAAGGGTCGTTTTCTGCGACTGCCTTTGGGCTGGATCAATGTCGTTTTCCGATATAGGCCCTAACGTTGTAAAAGTCGGAGAGCTTCAGAGCCGCGGCGCCGAGGGAGAAGCCGTATCTGTTCTA
>CAZKYZ010000737.1:0-1568 GCA_964557055.1 uncultured Desulfobacterales bacterium | reverse complement strand
CCCCTTTATGGTAGTGAAGGGGAATTCAAGATCGTATGCTTGCCCTTTCTCAGCGCAGTTTCTAAAGGCTTCCAGAATAACCGGACGATCCTCTGGGTCATAACATTCAATGTTCCGATCGATATGTTTCGTCGGTCCTAGTGTGAGTTCGCTCGGCTGAAAATCGTGGATTCGATACACCTCTTCAGTCCAAAACATAGTTTCTTTTTCTACATCCCATTCCCAGCCACCTACCTTAGCCAGGGTTTGTGCAGCCGCCAACAGGGCTTCACTTTTTTTAAGTGCATGTTCAGTTCTTCGCCGAATCGTAATATTGACCAACAAGATGATAACAAGGACGGTTAATGCTGTAAATAAGATGCCGGTTGCTATGATTTCATTACGGTATTTAGAGAAAAGCGATTGAGGCTCAAACAGTATAACTGCTTCTGCTGGAATATTTGCTTTCGGGATATTGAATTTTCTGAGAATGCGATAGTCTATAACTGGCACATTCGGACTATCCAACAAAACAGGAAGGGAGGCTGCCGATTCTCCTTTGAGGATGCGTATTGCATACTCGGCACAGCTTTTACCTTGTTGTTTCCCATACACCATCACGCCACCCAGCACACCGTGGCCGAGATCATTATCCCAAAATGAAAAAATTGGGGACCTGCAACTATCTCGTATCAGTGTCCAGTATTCCGGGATGGAGAACCATTGACCATCCTTGTCCCGATGAAACGTGAAGACAAGCACGGCGGAATCGGGCGAAAGCCCGGCAAGGCGTTCTTGAAGATCTGCGGCGGTGATGTCGTCTAATAATTCAAAGGAGACCTTTGCCGTCGGCAGATTAGAAACAGCATGTTCAAATTTCTCCCGGTTCGCCCGGCCGGTCGGTGTTCGGTCATTTATGACAATAAACCTTTGAATGTTCGGCATGATACGGAAAGCCAACGCAATGGTCCCTTTGATGTCGATTTCTTCCGTAATGCCGGTAATGCCGGTTTGGTCGCCGAGCAGTTCTTTGCTGAAATTATTTATGCCGCAGAATACAACCGGAACACCGGGAAAAAGCTTATCGCGTCGTGACAAAATGAACGTTAAGGCATTATTGTCTGAAAGGAGAATGACGTCGAAGGCGGTCTGTCCGTATTTTTGGCGGTAAAAATCTTCCAAATAGGTGAAGGAATCTTTTGGTGGATAGCGTTTGGTGTCCATGTATTCGACATGGATCTCCAGATCCATGCCGGTTTTGTTTAAAACCGAAAGCATACCGTGCATGACGTTGTCTGTCCAGGAACGTCCCTGGTCGTATGAATGCAAAATCAAAACCTGTTTCTTGGTTGCAGAAGCATGACTTGTCATCACTATGAGGCAGATAGACAAATTCAATAATAAAAGGATCGTCAGTTTACTTATTATACGGTTTGGTCGCATTGATAGGTGTTCTCCAACTGTTGACTATCTATCTGTGTTTACTGACTTCAGGTTTCTTTTCGCTGAATTATTACAGATAAGGATAGAAATAAGAGAGAGAGAGAGAGAGAGAGCAAGTTTTTCGCCATTGTAATGCCAAGCATCTA
>CAZKYZ010000736.1:0-1568 GCA_964557055.1 uncultured Desulfobacterales bacterium | reverse complement strand
GCCCCTGCGCTGGCTTCTTCACGGAGGGCCTGATCAAGGGAGCCTCGAGTGACTCCTTGACGCAGGCTGCCCTCCTGGGGGGAGGTGTGCTGGGCAACGGGGTGGTCCACCTCTGCGGAGGGTTAGGATGCAGCCATCCAAAGCCTGGCCCGTTCGGCCTGCATCTACACCAGGTGGGTCTGGTGGTAGAGCCCCTCGTGGAGGGCGACTGGCGCATGGCCCTGAACACTCAGGTGGTGGATGCAGGCAAGATGGTAGCACCCGCTCGAGATCCTGGACTTGGAGTTCTTCAGTCGCTGAAGGAGGACCTAGGGTTCAACCCCCGCACGGGGAGCGCGCTCAGACCCCCCCTCTCCGAAGCGGTGGAGGGGGAGCGGGTGGATCACGACTTGGATGTCACCGAAAAGCCCCTTCCTCCCATGTTCCCCCCTGCGATGACAGGAGAGGTGGAGAACTCGCGGCAGGTGCGAGCCCTTCTGAAGTCTCGGGTGGTCGAGTTCGAGGCCACCGAACTTCGAAAGAAGGCGGAGAAGAAGACGAAGGGGAAATGGAAGAGAAGGAAAAAGAAGAAGGAGAAGAAGAAGAAGAAGAAGAGGAGAGGAAGACGAAGCTCTTCCTCCTCCAGCAGCAGTACCTGTTCCAGTTCAACCGACAGCAACGAACTGCTGGAGACCCTCGAGGGAGAGGAGAGCGTCACCCAAAAGATTGCCGCAAGGCACCCAGGGATGCTCCTGGCGTATGCCTCCCAAGAGGCGGCGAGGCAGTTGGACTTAGGGGCGTTGGAGGGTCAAAACCTCACGCTCCGCCCCTTATTCAGGCGCCTGATAAGGGAGAAAACCACCCTGCTCGCAGGCGCTCAGGGCAAATCCCGGGAGTCGTTGACCCTGGCGGCGATCCTGGACATGCTCGTCTTAGGGCAGCCTGCTCACGCAGCGGACGTAGCGGTTCAGCGATTAAAGGCCCTGGTCATCCAGGAGACAGGAGGCCAATGGGAAGTGGCCACCCAGCTGGAGCTGGTGCGTCCTCGTTTGGACCCCCTGATGAGTCAGGGCGAGCGCAGAGCGGCGAGCCGAGGGGCAGTAAAAGAGGCGAGGGACACCTCCAAACTGCACCATGGCGGCCGCTCAAAAGACAAGCGGGTCGACTGGCAGGACAGGCGGCCTACCAGGAGCCCTACCCCCGAAAGGGAGCGTCAGCCTGCTCTTCGAGCCCCTGCTACGCCAGGCGAAAAAGTCGAGGCAGAAGTCGTTCCGCATCGCCCCTGGAAACCAGGAGGGAAAGGTCGTGGCAAAGACAAGGGCAGGGGAAAAGGAAGGCGGCATCACAAGGAGCGCTAGCTTCCCCCTCTGGCTCGGGTTTTAAAAATCCTGGGCCAGAGGCTGACCGCCCTGAGGCGCGTGGCTCAGGTGTTTTTCTTAAACCCTTTAGCTCGGTGGATTCATATCCTGGGCGAAAGAGGGACCACCCCATGGTGCGAGGCTTGGGCGACCTCCCTGAGGAGCGAGGCTCAGGTGTTTTTCTTAGGCCGGCTGGGAGCGTTGATGATTTATCCGCCCCAGCTATCTCCC
>CAZKYZ010000735.1:686-1569 GCA_964557055.1 uncultured Desulfobacterales bacterium | reverse complement strand
GCAAATCTCTGTCGGAACAAAATCTGGCCAGGATGGGGTTTGATTGCATTCTCAGCAAGCCGATCATTTTTAAAAACATGGCCAAAACCGTACGCGCCACCCTTGACAAAAAAAAGTAAGGCAGGATCGTTCCGTTATCCGTTGTTGATATCGGCGCCGATCATATTGTTCACGTAACGATCCAGAACAGCCAATTTTCTTTTGACGATATCCGCCGTCATTTCATAAAGTTCACTATTGGTTTCACCACGGCTTTTCATGCTTTCCATATGCTTCATGGAAACGGTAACTTCCAGAAGCTGATCATGAATATGCATGTCGATGGTTACGTCTTCGGAACCGAAGACCATATCAAATTTTTCCTGGATCTGCCGGTGTTGGCTGTCCAATTCCTCAAAAACGTTTTCAGCAGGCATGTGCCCCTCCGGTATTGTTTCTCCCTGACATTGCATAAACGGCACCGCAAATGGACATTTTATACCGTTTTGGCAACGCATCTGCGGTTGTTTGCATAAGATACTTGCGTAACCGATAATGGGAATATTGTCAAACATTGCTTGCAGCTTTGCGGTCAACTGGTGCCCATCCATTAACCGCCATAAACAGGTTTGCACAAAATGGTTTTTCCAATCCAGAAATTCGGATTGTTTTGTTGACAGGATTCCGTCATTCCCTTACTTCTCATCTACATAGTCCATACCCTGTCGACAGGTGGGTCGTATGAAACTTCATTACCAACGCTGGGGCGAAGGCCCCCCGGTGGTTATCCTGCATGGTCTGTTCGGTTCCTCGGATAATTGGCGGACCATATCAAAAAGATTGTCCAATGGTTTTCAGGTATTTGCTGTTGCGCGGCCATCATCAGCATCATCTTGTTAGGGTC
>CAZKYZ010000735.1:0-676 GCA_964557055.1 uncultured Desulfobacterales bacterium | reverse complement strand
GGTCTCCGACCGGTTCAGGGTAATTATCCCTGATCAGCGAAATCATGGCAGATCACCGCATTCCGAGAACAACTCGTATCCCCTCATGGTCTCCGACCTGCACGCATTCTGTGAGGAACAAAAACTGACCCGAAGCCATTTTATAGGGCATTCCATGGGGGGGAAAACGGCCATGCAGTTCGCCTTGTCTTTTCCACAACTGGTGGACAGGCTGGTGATCGTTGATATCAACCCTTTCAAAGCGAAGGGCCATCATTACCATATCCTGGAGGCGCTTGGACAAATAAACCCCGCACAGTTGTCCAGTCTCAAAGAAGCCGAAGCAATTCTTACAAAATCCCTGAGGGACAAGGCTTTATGTATGTTTTTGTTAAAAAATTTAAAAAGGAGCCGGCAGGCCGGCTATGAATGGAAAATGAATCTCAAAGCCATCACACGCCACTACAATAAAATCATGACCGGCATCCGCGGCAAATCATTTTATGGACCGGTACTCTTTATCCGGGGAGAAAACTCTCCGTACATTCGGGAAAACGATATAAAGGGTATTATAGACCTATTTCCTTCCGCGCGGATTGAAACCGTTGAAAACGCCGGTCATTGGCTTCATTGGGAAAAACCCGATGCATTTATCCGATTGGCAAGTACTTTTTTTAAATCATCAAAAAATTGACAT
>CAZKYZ010000734.1:0-1575 GCA_964557055.1 uncultured Desulfobacterales bacterium | reverse complement strand
CAACCTCGCACCCGACCTCGCGAAGCTTCTCCCTCATCTTCTTCACTTCCACCTTGATACCGGTTTCCGACAACACTTCCAGGGTACAATGATGAATTTTTTCGATTTCCCCGCTGCTCAGGACACAATAATTGCTTGCTCGCATGGGCCACCTGCCATCTGTATTTTGTTATGGGATCCGAAAAGAATTGGTTCGTTCACCGAGGCTGACCCGGCACGTCGGGCACGTTTTGAATAAAAACAGCTACCATTGAAACCGCGAAAAGTCAATCAACGACAGTCTCTCCCGGCGATTGACCGTCTAATCGAAAACTGTTTTTCTGCCGAACCCAGAAAACCATCACGATCGTCTGAAGGCCGGAAAGGGCAATAAAATAGACCATCCAACCCGGGAACCCCAGAACCAGCGGCAGGGTTTTCCCCCAGGCCCAGAAATCCATAGCCATGGCAAAAATGCCGCCCAGTATCCAGAAATACGGATTGCGGAGCCACGCCGGAACCCGAAACAGGTCGATTTTTTTCTCCATCACAACATGACAGACCATATACACGCCAAAGGAGACGATCATAACGGACACCACCGGCAGGAATTCGCCCTTTCCGATCCACCCGAAGTAAAAACCGGCCAGGGCCGCCTCTCCACAGAGTATCGATGCGATGGCGGATACCGCGTGCACCCGCTTGAGATACAGACCGAAAATCACCGAGGGAAACAAAACAGCCAAGCCGGTGAACGTCTGGGTCGCAATCTGCAAAATGGTCGCCGGCGGCCGATACGCCAGCGCCAGCCCGCAAAGGCTGAGGAAAACAACAAAGATCCTGCCGGAAATGCCAGCTTCTTTTTTTCTCGGATCCATAATCGGCAAAATATCTCTCGTAAAAATACTGCTCAGGGTCAACAGTTGACTGTCCATGGTGGACATGAGTGCTGCCAGACCGGCGGCCATCACAAGGGCCGCCATGACGTCCCCGGAAATCAGTGTCAGCACCATCGGCAAAATCCGGTCGGCTTCTTTCCCCACCAGGTCGGGAAATGACAATCGCCCCATCACCCCGATGGTAATCGGCATAAAAAACACGACAGTGCAAATCAGTGGGTAGAACATCATGATGCGGGAAAGTGTCCGCCGGTTTTTGGCTGAAAAAAAACGCTGAAACAATTGGGGAAACATCGGATCGCAGAAAAACCAAAGCAGGATGTAGCTGAACCAGATGGCAAAGGTGTACCGCCCCGCGCCGCCGGGCCGGCTGAACAACTCCGGACGGGCCGCCATAACGCTCTGGTTGGCCGCGGCAAATCCACCGTAGTGCCGGGCAACAATCACCAGGGAAACCAGCAGCAGCAGGAACATGAAAACCCCCTGGAAAAGATCGGTCCAGGCCACGGCCCGCATGCCGCCTCGGAGCGTGTAAACCACGATGATCCCCGTGACCAGGAGACAGCCGTAAAAATACGGAAGGCCGATCAGCGCCTCCAGGGCATACCCGGCGGCCATTGGCTGCAGGGCCAGGTAGGGAATTGTAAACACGATCATCACCAGCGCAAAAAGTAAAGACAGAGCCGGGCTGTCATAA
>CAZKYZ010000733.1:0-1575 GCA_964557055.1 uncultured Desulfobacterales bacterium | reverse complement strand
GTTCTTTCGCCCCCAACCGTTCCGCCCTTACGTGCTGAGCTTCCGGTTCTGCCTCGCGGTGTAATCGGAACGACAGAGCGACTGCCAATCCACCTAAAAACCCCCCCAGATGTGCCCAGTAATTAATGTAAACATCCTCTCCGGCCAGTTGACCGACCCCCCCTGATAAATCCGAGGCAAAGAAGAATCCGATTAGAATAAGGGCATTGATGCGTATGGGAATTGAAAAAACGGGAACAAACAGGATCGGGAGAGTGAAGTAAAGGCGGGCATAATAGCAGCGTATAATAAAAATGCCCATTAATCCGGAAATTGCCCCTGAGGCCCCAAGGCTGTGAAAATGGATCAACCAGCTCAAATCTTCCGTTAACCGGACCTGGATAAAAAGAAGGTTCAGGCAGATAAAACTTTTGATGAGGCAACATGCGATATAGGCAACCGCAAACCGGTCGGATCCAATTCTTGATTCCAGGGTTGCGCCAAAAGCCCACAGGAAGATCATGTTTCCGAACAGATGTTCCCAACTGGCATGAAAGAAACAACTGGTCAGGGTGGTTACAAGCAGGTGGGTCAAGGTGGGGATGTCATACGGCAACAGACACAGTTGCTCAACGATGTTTTCCGGAACCGTAAAATACAAAATAGTGTTAATTATAATCAGGCTGATGGTTACAGCTGGTAACCCGCCATATTTCAGGTCGGAACCGTACACCACTCCAGGAGGAATCGGCCGAATGTATCGCCCAGCGATCCGGAAAAACGAATCATCCGAATTGACCCAGGATACAATCAGGCCGAATACGACAATCGGGACGGCCAGAAAGGCAGACCAGTAGAACAGATCCCTAACGATATCAAGTATGGATGGTTTAAATAGTCCGATAAAAGTCGGTATTACAACCGCCACCAGGATCGGGAACAGGAGTGATTTTTCTTTTGAGCTTTCCATATGACCTCGACTGATTATGATTTCTGAGGTCAAGATATCATGCCACTGTGACAGATCAGGTCAAAACGAAATGGAGTTTAGCACATCTCCGTTATAATTATCAGCATCGGCACTGATTTGCCTATGGTTTCGATCTTTCCGAATTCGCGATGGCAAGACGGGGGCCGCCTCTTTCTCTCCGCGGAAAAAAACCAACCACTCTTTCAAGGAGGATCTGGTTACCTATGATCCCCTTGGAATCGGCCATCATCAGGGTCATGCCAAGCAACTCCGGCAAACGGCCACATCGAAGCGTGAATTGTTCTTCCCCGATTCGTAGGTCAACAGTGTGAGTGTTTGTCTGAAACTGACCAAACCCTGGATAGAAGTCTGTAATTTCACCGGCGGGCGGGAAGTTGGAGAGTGTATCATCCTCCAGATAGGATATCTGGGCTCCTGTGTCAAAAAACATCCGGCAATCATTTTCACCAATAGACGCAGTGAGAATGGGAATCCCCATAAACGAATCCAATGGAACCGAATGCCCGCTGAATTCCAGCGCTTCTGAAGAAATTGCAACTTTGCCATTCTTAACGTCAAAAATCATGTCAAAGGACCCGAGAATATCAGCGCCGATGAGCCCGGCG
>CAZKYZ010000732.1:0-1590 GCA_964557055.1 uncultured Desulfobacterales bacterium | reverse complement strand
GACAGGTTCTCAGGATTCAGGGTCTAAAAAACCGGACATAAAATATTGACGGATATAATGAAAGTAATTATTATAACTGTATATATAGTGGACATATAACAGGACATAAAAATGGCTGCCAAACCCTCATGCCCGTCCTTTCATCCGACGCTGCCCACCAAACGGATCGGCGAGCTCAAGGATATGGCCCAGCAGGTGGTCATCGCCTCGGCCACCCTGGATGGACGCATTGCCCCAAAAACCGCGCAATCGCTGGGTGATCGGCTACGGCTGCTCAACAGCTACCATTCCAACCTGATCGAAGGTCATAAGACATCTGTCCTGGAAATCGAAGCAGCGTTGAACAGGGATTTTTTGCAGGATGAGGCCAAGCGGTACACCCAGGAGCTCTGCGCCGCTCATGTGCGGGCCGAACGGCAATTGATGCGGCAGGTCATGTCGCAACCACCGGAAAACATCTGCGCCTTTGATTTTGTGGCCCTGATCCACCGGCTGTTTTACGAACAACTGCCCGAACGTCATCAGTTTATCCACAATGGGGAAGGGTTCAGCGCCCACGGCGTCATGGCCGGTCGAATGCGGAACACCAATGTGTCTATGGACAGCGGCCGCACTGCCCACGGACCGGATGCCGCCGTGTTGCCCGACTGTTACGACGCGTTTTGCAGGGCCTATCGCCCGGACAGGTTTCACGGCGACGAAAAACTGATCGCGGCGGCGGCCAGTCACCACCGACTGGCCTGGTTGCACCCGTTCCGAGACGGAAACGGCCGGGTGGCCCGCCTGTTTTCGGGACTATACCTGACCCTTGCCGGGATCAATCAAAGCAATTTGTGGTCCCTGTCCCGGGGTTTTTCCCGGAACAAACAGTGGTATATGACCAACCTCCAATCGGCGGATTCACCCAATGCGGACAACACCGGTTTTGACCAGGACTTTTTCGCAGATTACTGTTTTTATTTTCTGGAGACCTGTCTCGACCAGATCACGTTCATGGACCAGGTTTTGGGGTTACAGCGGATTGATGCTAGAATCGACAGTTACATGATGGATCGTGACAAAAAAAGAGGCGCCCCCGATCCGCTGGATCAAAGGGCCACGAAGCTGCTGAAAGCCCTGTTTTTGCAGGGAACCATTCCCAGGGGGATGGCACGCACGGTGATGGGCATGGAAAGCCAGACGGACCGGCATGCCAGGCGCATCGTCAGCCGGCTGCTAAAAGAAGGGCTGGTCCAGTCCGCATCCAGCCGGGCCCCCCTTGAAATCGGATTTCCCACTCCTGTTTTGCGCTATTATTTCCCGGATCTGTTCGACCTGCCGGTGATGGGCGAACGTCTGGAAAGTTAGAGGGGGAAAGAGAAATTTCGAATTGCGAATTTCGAATTGCGAAAAAAAGGGCAAAACCTTAACTGCAGGGTTCGAGGATTCAAGGGACCGAGGGGTCGGGGAAGTGCGCAAAGCGCATGGAGCATGGCGCAGAAGACAATAAACAGTAAATAGTGAACAGTGAACAGTGAGGAGTGAGGAGAAAGAGCAAAGAGCAAAGAGCAAAGAGCATGGCGCAGAGAGCAAAGCGCAAAAGATAGTGAA
>CAZKYZ010000731.1:0-1590 GCA_964557055.1 uncultured Desulfobacterales bacterium | reverse complement strand
CCGTTGCCGTACTTCCGGAAGCGGAGGAGGTTGAGCTCACGATTGATCCCGGCGAACTGAAAATAGATGTGTACCGTTCCAGCGGGCCCGGGGGACAGTCCGTCAACACAACGGATTCTGCTGTTAGAATTACCCATTTGCCCACGGGGCTGGTAGTCATCTGCCAAGATGAAAAGTCGCAGCATAAAAACAAGGCCAAAGCCTTAAAGGTTTTACGATCCCGGTTGCTGGATGCCATGATCCGTGAACAGAATACCTTGCGCTCCGAACAACGCAAGGGGCAGGTTGGAAGCGGGGATCGGAGCGGGCGCATACGAACATACAACTTCCCGCAGGGACGGGTGACCGATCATCGGATCGGTTTGACCCTGTACAAACTTGAAACCATCTTGCAGGGAAATATCGACGAACTGATCGATGCTTTAACCACCCATTATCAGGCGCAGGCGTTGCAGCATGCAGAATCAGCAGATTCCGGTACCTGAAAAATGGACCATCCTAAGCCTGCTCCGCTGGACAGCAGCCTATTTTGATTCCTATCAGATTGACAGCCCACGGGCGACGGCGGAAATATTACTGGCTTTTATGCTGCATCTGGATCGGATTGATCTCTATCTGCGCTACGACCAGCCCCTTACCGAGAGTGAATTGGGCTGTTTTAAGGCGTTGGTTCTCAGAAGGGTAAGGCATGAGCCGGTCGCCTACATTACCGGCAATAAGGAATTCTGGTCCCTGGATTTCGATCTGGACGACAGCGTACTGATCCCGAGGCCGGAAACCGAATGCCTGGTTGAATCAGTGCTGGGAATCATGGACCGGGGGGGACGGGACTGTGGTTTGCGTGTCCTTGATTTGGGGACCGGATCGGGAGCCATATCAATCGCCCTTGCCCACCAGCGTCGCGGCCATTTATATTATGCCGCCGACATTGTGCCGAAAACAGCCGCAAAAGCCAGAGGAAACGCGCTTAAACTGGGACTTGAAAGCAACATCGCTTTTGTGGTGGCCAACTGGCTGGATGCGTTTTCACAGCAAGCACGGTTTGATATTATCGTGTCCAACCCGCCTTACATCCGGACTGCTGATATCCCGCAACTGCAACCCGAGATACGGGACTACGAACCCATCACGGCTCTGGACGGTGGCAGGGACGGTTTGGAATGCATCCGCCATCTGATATGGAATGCCGGCCGGTTTCTCGAACCCGGAGGCACGCTGCTGTTGGAAATCGGGTACGATCAGAAAAAAGACGTGGTTTCCATCGTCGGGCAGAACGATTGGTCGGCAAAGCTTGATTTCGGCAAAGATTACAGCGGGATTGACCGGATTGCCCGTCTCGAAAAAAAAATCTAAAATTAGGTTGTTCAATGAAAAAAAGTTTGGTAATCTAATCCGATTTTTATATCACTCACGCCTCCTGACCCGTGACCGGGTGCTTTCATTGGAAAGTCGGTTTCGGGGATGACGGGGTCGGAGGAAAAACCAACCATAAAGGGAGAGAACAATGGCACATGTAAAAATGAAAGAACTTCTGGAAGCAGGCGTCCACTTTGGCCATCAGACCAAACGCTGGAATCCGAAAATGAAACC
>CAZKYZ010000730.1:0-1591 GCA_964557055.1 uncultured Desulfobacterales bacterium | reverse complement strand
AGCGATATAAACAAGAAGCTGAAAGAAATCGAGGCCGGCCTGAATACACCCGAAGATCGTATCACACACCTGTGCGGAATATTAAAGAGCCCGGAGCAGCATTTGAAATTGAAGACGGTTTCTTTGAAACTGAGCCGGTTGGGCATTCGGTTGGATCCTTCATCCACGGAACCGTCCAACGAATTTGAAGTGGCGGAATTCCAACTGGGCCAAGACCCGAAACGGGTGGCGGTATGGGTCAGGGTAAAAAGGGAATCTGTTTTATATAAACAATGACCCTATCCTTAGTTCCTTACCATTGGAAGTCTCTATAATAAATTGAAAACAAATGGTATTGTGACAAGATGTACAGAATCCCCTCTACATTATTTCACTGAAATAGACTAAATAAATTCATACGCCCCCATTATTGAACTTGAAATAAAACAAAATTTTTAACCTTCTATATTTTTAACGATCATAAACACATTGGAGGACATCATGATACAGAAACTGATCAAAAACCTGGATATAAAATCGATAAGCACCAACCTTGCATCCTATCTCCCGAACATAATAGGTGCTGTTATTCTCGTGGTCGTTTTCTGGATAATTACTTCTATCGTTAAAAAGGTTCTGTTTTCAGTTCTCCAGAAAAGCAAAGTTCCGAAGGAAGTGCAGAATCTGTTGGTTCGGGTTGTTCATTATGCCATAGTTGTTATTGCCGCCCTGACCATAGCGGACCAACTGGGTATAAATATTACCTCCTTGCTGGCAGGTGTCGGCGTTGCCGGATTGGCGCTGTCATTTGCCGCCAGGGACACCATCGAAAATATCATTTCCGGGGTGACAATCATCATCGACAAAACGTTTAAAGAAAGCGATTGGATTGCCATCGGAGGTCAGCATGCCACGGTAACGGAAATACGGTTACGCACCACTGTCCTGACAACGTTTGACAATGAGATCATTGTTGTACCCAACAAGAACATCGTCCAAGACCGTATCATCAACTATACATTGACACCCCGTTCGCGGGTAAAAGTTCTGCTCGGTATCGCGTACAAGGAGAATATTGACGACACCCGAAAGGTCATGCTTTCCACTCTTGAAGGAGACGAACGTATCCTGGACGACCCGGCGCCCCGAGTGATTGTGACCGACCTTGGAGACAGCAGCGTGAACCTGCAGTTGAGATTCTGGACGGAAGACCCTCTGGACAAGTTTTCCCTGCAATGGGAGTATACCGAGAAATGCAAAAAGGCCCTTGATGCCGCCGGGATAGAAATTCCCTTCCCTCATCTCCAGCTGTTTCTTGAGCGTACCGAAGGCCTTTCTGAACTTGCCAGGCGATAGGTTGAACCAAGGTTATTTGCCATTTACCGAGATCTCCTTAAATTGAATGATTTTGGCACTTTCAAGATCCGCGATGGTTCTATCGATTTTAATCCGCCTGCGGACAAACCTTCGAAACAGCGCTGCTGTTCCTGAAATATTTGGGCTAATCGTTTTCGAATTCATACGTCAGTCCGAAGATATACCGCCGGTCGTTGTTTTTTTTCCCCGTGGCCGGCCGGTTCCAAAAGTACACCGGAGCGCAAGCCGATCTTAA
>CAZKYZ010000729.1:0-1592 GCA_964557055.1 uncultured Desulfobacterales bacterium | reverse complement strand
GCCAAAAGATGCCGTTTGTGGATGGACACTAGCTACAGGGTCCAGTTACCAAGCGTTTGCCACGGCGAAACCACACCGTGCCCCGGTTCCGGGCGCTGCTGCTGGTCTGTTTGCAAGGTACGCTCGTCCGCCAGAAAAGCAATTGCAGCCAGGTCGGCATCCGGCCGGGGCGGCTGCCAGTCGCTGAAATGGGTTTCGATAAAATCCGTGAAAGTTTCTCCCGATTGAAACGCTTCCGATTGCAGCACCGCCATCAGAAAAGGAATCGGTGTTTTGATGCCCATGACTACGAACCCGGCCAGGGCCTTTACCATCCGCGAAATTGCTTTTTGCCGGTTTTCAGCATGGACCACCAGTTTGGATAAAATGGGGTCGTACTCCACCGGTACCGTAAAGCCGCTGTAAACGCCGCAGTCGTTTCGAATGCCGGGGCCGACAGGTTCTTTAAAAAAGGTGATCTCTCCCGGGGAGGGGAAAAATTCGTTTTCCGGATCCTCCGCGTAGATTCGGCACTCGATGGCGTGCCCCCGGCCCTGGATATCTTTCTGGGTCAGGGTCAGGCTTTCTCCGGCGGCGATTTCGATCTGCCGCTGGACGATGTCGATTCCGGTGATCATTTCCGTGATGGGGTGCTCCACCTGCAGGCGTGTGTTGACTTCCAGGAAATAAAAGCGCCCGTCCTGATCCAGCAGAAATTCGACGGTTCCGGCATTGACGTACCCGGAGGCGATCGCGGCGGATACGGCGGCGGCGCCCATTTCCCGGCGGAGTTCGGGGGTAAGGGCCGGCGAGGGTGTTTCCTCGATGATTTTCTGGTGCCGGCGCTGGATGGAACATTCCCGCTCCAACAGGTGGATGGCGTTGCCCTGCCCGTCGACCAGGATCTGGACTTCCACATGGCGGGGCCGGGTCAGGTATTTTTCCAGGTAGATGGCGCCGCTGCCGAAGGCACGCTCGGCTTCACCGGCAGCCGTGCGGCATTCTTCGGCCAGGTCTTCCGGCCGGGTAACGACGCGCATTCCTTTGCCGCCCCCGCCGGCAGCGGCCTTGACGATTACCGGGTAACCGATGGCCTCGGCTTCCCGGGCCAGCTGTTCAGGGTCGGACTCCGGTCGGGTCATTCCCGGAATGACCGGCACGCCGCTTTTCAGCATGATACTGCGGGCAACGGTTTTGTCGCCCAGATCCCGGATAACCCCCGACGGGGGGCCGATAAAAACAATGCCCTGTGCTTCGCAGCGTTCCGCAAAATCCGGGTTTTCGGCCAGGAAACCATAGCCCGGATGAATTGCTTCCGCTCCGCTTTTTTCGGCGGCGGCAATGATTTTGTCGATATTCAGGTAGCTGTCGACCGGGTTCGACGGACCCAGGTCAACCGCCTGGTCGGCGGCCAGAACGTGGGCGGCTTTTTGGTCGGCTTCGGAATAGACGGCAACGGTGGCGATATCCATTTCCCGGCAGGCCTTCATGATCCGGACAGCGATTTCTCCGCGGTTGGCTACGAGAATTTTACGAAACATCATTCTGGTTCCTTTCCTTGACGGTTCCGTAAAAAGTCCGATATCCGCGTTACGCGTATCCCTCGTCATTGC
>CAZKYZ010000728.1:0-1598 GCA_964557055.1 uncultured Desulfobacterales bacterium | reverse complement strand
TGGCCGACATCCCGGGACTTGGCTGGCTGGCTCAGTTTTATGTCACCCATTACATTCATTATCTGGGATCTATCGTCCTGCTGGCCCTGGTTGGCTGGCTGGTCAGCGACTATCTGTTTTCCGGAAGAAAAACAGCGCGATTGACGCCATGGGGAATGTTCCGCTCGGCGGTTCTTGCGCTGCTGGTTGCCAACGGAGCGTTTCTGGTGGTCCGCAATCTCGAGGGTTTTTTTTTCAACCCCGCGCTGATTGTCACCATGGATATTCTCCATATCGGGCTGGTGATGGTTTTGCTGGCATCATCGGCGTATTGCCTCGTCCGCAAAAAGAAGTGGACATCGCGGGTCTAACCGCATAGAACAGGGAGAAAAGCGATGAATGAAATATTAATTTTTATAGGGGTTGTGGCCGTCTGGTTTTTGCTGCAGGGTTATATCCTGCCGAAACTGGGGGTGCCCACCTGACTTTCCAGGGACGCCTGCCAGTTACCCGGCAGGGATGCGCATGACAGTAAACCGGAAAACAAATCAGATTCAGGATGACGACACCGACCTGGTCCGCAAAATCGTGGCGGGACAAGCCGACCTGTTTTACGACCTGGTGGCCCGCTACGAACAGAAGCTCTACAATTTCGGCCTGCGTCTGTGTAAGGACGAATCCGATTCCGAGGACCTGGTCCAGGAAACTTTTCTTAATGTTTTTAAATACCTGAACAGTTTTCGATTTGAAACCAAGTTCAAGAACTGGTTGTACCGGATCGCAACCAGCGTATGCATCAAGAAACGGCGAAAGTCGAAATTTGCACCGGACCGGGAACTTTCGTTGGAAGAATTCATACCCGGTGAGGGGCAGCCGATTCCCACGCAGATTCCACAGTGGGCCAGCATGCCGCTTGATCAGGTCTTGAACGAAGAGCTGGCCGGGATGATCCGCAGGGCTACGAAAGAGCTGCCCGATAAATACCGGATCGTTTTTGTGCTGCGGGACATTGAAGGCTTCACAACGGAAGAAACCGCCCAGATTCTCGACATCACCACTACGAACAGCAAAGTCAGGCTTCACCGGGCGCGGCTGTTTATGCGGGAACAATTGAAAGCGTATTTCGAGCATGAATAATCATCATCACCATCATGAAAATTGCCTGGCCCTTTTCGACAAATTGTCGGAATATCTGGACCGGGAGGCGGATGCGGAAACCTGCCGCAAAATTGAAGCGCACCTCAAGGACTGCCAACCGTGTGTCGTATGCCTGGAAACCCTTAAAAGGACCATGGCAATCTGCAAAGAGCAGCAGGAAATGCCGGTACCGGCTGATTTTTCCCGAAAGATCCGGTCCATGCTGCAGCAGCTGCGTTCCTGACCACTATCAAACCCCGCTAAAGGAATTGATCAGAATAAGGATTCGAGGGAAAAGCGCAGAGCGCAAAGTGCACGGAGCAGAGAGTTAGGGGCAGGGTTCAGGGATTCGAGGGGCCAAGGGTTCGGGTGAACGGCGAAGGACAGGGAATAGTGAATAGTGAACAGTGAGGAGTGAAGAGTAAGGAGTGAGGAGAGGGTTGGTTCATAGCTCATGGCTCATGGTTGATGGCGAAAAGCAT
>CAZKYZ010000727.1:0-1598 GCA_964557055.1 uncultured Desulfobacterales bacterium | reverse complement strand
AATCTGGCCATGGTGTCGGCACGTATTCAAAAAATGGCCCCCCGCAAGATTGCGAAAGTCCTCACCCGGAATATAAATGATGTTGATGGAATTGTCGACAAAATCGAAATCGCCGGACCGGGTTTTATCAATTTCTATCTGAAAAATGCAGCCTGGCAGGTCCTGCTCCATGAAATTCATACTGCCGGCTCCCGTTTCGGCGCCTGCGACATCGGTAAAGGGGCCCGAGTCCAGGTGGAATTTGTCAGCTCCAACCCCACCGGTCCGCTGCACGTGGGCCACGGGAGAGGGGCCGCCGTTGGCGATGCCGTCGGGAATCTGCTCTCTTTTTGCGGCTATGACGTCCAAAAAGAATATTACATCAATGATTCCGGCCGTCAGATCCGAACCCTGGGCCTTTCCGTATTCTTGCGTTATAAAGAGCTTTTCGGACATACCGACCCATTCCCCGAGGACTGCTATCAGGGCGGTTACATCACTAACTTCGCCCGTACCCTAAAAGAGGATCGGGGGGATGAACTGCTGGTAATTGATGCGGATGAGGCTGTTCAGATCTGCGCCCGGTATGCCGCCACCAATATTATCGCGGTCATCCGCAAAGACCTTGGTGATTTCGGTGTGGCCTTCGACAACTGGTTCAGCGAACAGAGTTTGTATGACTCCGGAATGGTGGAACGGGTTGTCGCCGACTTTGAAAAAACCGGCAGGGTTTACACCAAGGACGGCGCTAAATGGTTTAAAACCACGGATTTCGGAGATGAAAAAGATCGTGTGGTTGTCCGCAACAACGGCCTGACCACTTATTTTGCTTCCGACATCGCTTATCATCAGGAAAAGTTCGCAAGAGGCCTGGACCGGGTTATCGACGTATGGGGGGCCGACCACCACGGGTATATTTCAAGGATGGCTGCTTCCATCGTGGCAGCCGGATACCGGCGGGACCAGTTTGATGTTATCCTGGTCCAGCTCGTGAATCTTTTGCGCGGCGGTGAGCCGGTGGCCATGTCCACGCGATCCGGTGAATTCGTCACCCTGTCCGATGTGGTTGCTGAAGTCGGCAGGGATGCCGCCCGGTTTATTTTCCTGACGCGGAGCTCGGACAGTCCTCTTGATTTTGACCTCGAACTGGCCAAACAGAAAAACAATGACAACCCTGTCTATTACGTCCAGTACGTCCATGCCAGAATCGCCAGCATCATCCGCAAGGCCGAAGATCAAGGGGTAACCCGAAAAATGTACGCCACATCCGATCTGGAGGCATTGGTGGCACCGGAAGAAATCAGCCTGATCAAGGCCATGTCCACCTATCCTGAAATGATCCGGGCCGCCTGCGGCAACACGGAGCCCCACCGGATCACCTACTTCCTGATGAATCTGGCTTCCGCATTTCACACCTACTACAACAAGCACCGCGTGCTGGCAGATGACAAACGGGTGCTGACGGCCAGGATGAATCTGGTTACCGCCGTGCAATTGGTCATCCGAAACGGTTTGACGCTCCTGGGGGTGAGTGCACCGGATCGAATGTAGACCCTAACGTTGCAAAAGTCGGAGAGCTTCAGAGCCGCGGCGCCGAGGGAGAAGCCGTATCTGTTCTA
>CAZKYZ010000726.1:0-1611 GCA_964557055.1 uncultured Desulfobacterales bacterium | reverse complement strand
AATCGGGTCTGGTTACAATCCGCATTTGTTGTCACTTTCATCTTCTTCTGGTAAACAAAACGCTTTCGACAGTAAATCGATCTTTAATTTTATCCATTTTTATCGATTTTACAACTGATATTGTTGGACTTCAAGTCAATTTCCTGTTTGATTGCCAAACGCTGCCGTAGTATGCTCCCACACAAATTCCCCGAATCACCGGGAAAGCAAAGTGCAGGAGAACCAGATGCCTCTTTCAACTGCAAGCACCATCCGGGCCTGGAGCCGCAGTTTATCCGGAAAAATCACCCTCCGGATCGATTTGACAGCACACGCCAGCAGCACTGAATTCGAAGAATATGGTGCATTGTTAACAGAAAATGCCCCCGCCATACTTCTTGAAAAACGGCGTGACAATTCTGACCGGCCACCGGCCATTCACCTGGCAAAGAATCTTGTCTATCATGCTGTTCCGCTGCAGCGCGAGCTGAACCCTTTTCTGGAACTGCTGGATTTCATCCAGAACCGCGGCGACTCAGTTTCAAACGCTCGGGAACAAAATATCCGCGACATCGCCATCCCCGCGGCGCTGAAACTGTACATCACTCCGGTTTGCCCGCATTGCCCGAAAACCGTTCGGGAAATCGCCCCTTTTCCAGTGATAAATCCGCTGGTAAAACTGACGGTCATCGACGGAACCCTGTTCCCGGAAATGGCATTGGAAGATGATATCCGTTCTGCGCCTACCGTCGTTTTGAACGATACGATACGCTGGGCCGGGGATTGCCCGGCGGAAGAGATCATTAACACAATGCAAAATCGTGACATGACAGACCTGGGTCCGGCTGCCATTCAAACCATTATTGAAGACGGATCCGCCGACAAACTGGCTCTCATGATGATCAGGGCAGATAAAATATTCCCGGCCTTTTATGAGCTGCTGCTCAACGAAAAATGGTCCATCCGGCTCGGAACCATGGTCGTTTTCGAAACACTGGCCGAACGCGACCCCGGGCTGGCACGCAGGGGGGCCGCCTTTCTGCTGGAAAAACTGACCACCCTGGAACCATCCATCATGGGGGATATGCTCTACCTCATCGGAGCGTCGGGGGATGAAAGCATGCTGCCCCGGCTGCGGGAATTGCAGAAAAAAATATCCTCCAGCGAAATTTTGGAAACCCTTGACGAGGCGATTGATACCATCCAGGAAAAAACGCCTTAGTGTACGAAACGACATCTTCAGAAAAACATTAAAACAATACAGGAAAAGCAATGGCATACAAAAATGTCGAAAATACACGCCGCCGGCTGAAAGAGGCCGGTTACATCGCATCCCGCGAAATAGCGAATGCAGGCGGATTATCTGGCTGAACCCGGAACCGGAGAAATACTGGGAAACCGGAGACAGTGAAATGAGGACATACGAGGCATACTGCCATGAATTACGCTCCTGTCGGAATCTGAATCAGCTTAGCGAATTCATCGAAGCCCTGGTGCTGTGACAAACGGCCGGCATCATTTCCGACAGACGGAGACGCATCCAAACACTTGAAATATTTAGCCGGTTATGTCAGAATAAGAGGGATTGTTTCGAATGCTCTTTCGAGCGGAGCCAATCGCACCCATGCAGGG
>CAZKYZ010000725.1:0-1619 GCA_964557055.1 uncultured Desulfobacterales bacterium | reverse complement strand
CGAAGGCGATTGCGGTTCCTGATGATTCGGAACGAATCTCGGGAAATAATAAAAACATCCATGCTTATCCATGTGCATCCATGGCTAATTGAATATCTGTGTGCCTCTGTGGCTAACTAAGAAAAGATAAGAAATGATTTTCAAAAGAAAAAAAACCGAAAGCGAACCCAACCCTTACGGGGGTATGTTGTTGACCAGGTACCCCGCCACCTCCCGGCTGGCGGAGAGCTACCGCACCCTGCGTACCAACGTGGAGTTTTCCTTCATGGACCGCCCGCTAAGCTCTATCCTGATTACCAGTGCCGGGCAGGAAGAGGGCAAAACCACCACCGTGGCCAACTTTTCCTATGCCATGGCGGATACCGGCAAAAAGGTCCTCATGATCGATGCCGACCTGAGAAAACCGGTCTTGAGCCGCATCAAACCATCGGTTGATTCACCGGGGTTGAGCGGTCTGCTTTCCACTGTGCTCGCCACCCCGATCCACGAAGGGGAATTGAGCCGCTTCAGCGTCAGCGATCTGTACCGCCTCCTCCAGTTTAGAAGGGCCACCGGCAAGCTCCACCTGGAGGGAGCCGATGAAAAAGTGATCCTCTCCTTTCTCCAGGGAGAGCTCATCGACGTCAACTGGGTTACCCGTCCGGACGGCCGTAAACTGGCCTCCACCCTGGTAAAAAACAGCCTCATTACGGAAGACCAGGCCGGAAGGGCCATGTACCGCAAGAAGACCTCCGGCCAGAAGCTGGGATTTATCCTCATCAATATGGGCCTGGTGACCGAAGAAGACCTGGGCGGCTTCGTAATCCTCCACATGCTCGAAGGCCTGCGCACAGCCCTGCACATGGCCACCGGGAAATTTTCTTTCAAAAAGCTCTCCGACGCGGTTCTGCAGCGGCCGTCCTTCTCTCCTGCCAGCCTGGATGAACTTTACAAGAAGGCTGTTATCGGCAGCGAGGAATTTCTCTTTATTCAGGAGCATATCGAATCCGCCATCGTTGCTACGGACGTGGAAAACCTCTACCTCCTCCCTTCCGGAACTCGTCCCCCCAAACCATCGGAGCTCATGGGATCCGCCCGTATGTCTTTTCTGCTTGATTATCTTCAGCGTCGTTTCGACCTTCTGGTGATCGACACCCCCCCCGTTCTCCCGGCCAGCGATGCCCTCCTTTTGGCTCCCCAGGTCGATGGAGTTATGCTGGTGGTCAAGGCCGGCCAGCTCAACCGCGAACTGGTCAAAAAGGCTGTTGAGCAGATCCGTGTAACCAGGGCCAATATCATCGGCGTCGCCCTCAACCAGGTGGACTTCAAACGCGAAGGCTATTACCAGTATTACGCCAAATACTATGGCGGCAGAAAAAAGACTGTGAAGGTATAAAAACAGTGAGGAGTAAGGAGTAAGGAGTGAGGAGTGAGGAGTGAGGAGTAAGGAGTAAGGAGTTAAGAGGAAGAAAACAATAATTGAAATTTAGGAAGTTTTTATGGATAAACCTCACAAACGATTAAAAGCCTGGCAACTGGGGATGGATATCGCGGTTCAAATCTATAAAATGACCAAGAAATTTCCTTCTGATGAAAAATTTGGGCTTATTTCTCAAATGCGAAGAGCTGCTGTCAGTATT
>CAZKYZ010000724.1:0-1619 GCA_964557055.1 uncultured Desulfobacterales bacterium | reverse complement strand
ACCGCTATCAGCTAAAGGATTGCCTGGAAATCCAAATGCTTTTGGCGAAGAATATACCGAGGGTCTCCCTGGTCCTTACCGAAACGGATGAGCCGTTGCGGGTGAATGCTCCGCCGTGGGCCTGGCATCAGTTTGTTCACCGTTTGAATATTCACCGGCGGCTGGATCGCCGTTTGCTGTCGGCCGTTAACAATCACCTGCCCGATCCGCAAAAGACGCTTGTTAAGGTGGTGCTGCGGGACAGTGGATTGCCAAAGACGGATGATTTGACCGATTGCTTATGTTCCGTTGTAAAAAAGTATCGTTCCGCGGAGCAGGACATGGTGGCCTTTATGCGGTTTGTTGTTGAAAATTTAGAAGGTTGCAGTACATCAAAAGACATTTTCGAGCACCTGGTTCAGAAACAGAAATTTTTGCTGCGCAACCTCCGCAAGGCGCGCCACACCGATGAATACCTGCACAACAATACGATAGAAACCCTACGTTCCCAGGGCATCTGCCCGCCTTTTTTTGATAAGAACGCTGCTCGGGAGGATATGAAAAACATCGACAAATTGTGTCGAATCATATACGGAAGAACGCTGGGTTGGGATGCATTCACCGATGCCGAGCAGTGTCGGATTGAGCCGGGAGAATCCATTGCCGGGATTGTCCGTAAATTGACATCCGCCTGAGTGCAGCCGTCACCATTTTGAGAATGGTGACAATCAGAAATAACCCGGCAAAATCGTGTTTCCCTTGTACCTGCGGGAGATTTGAAAATTGCGTATTTTAGGATTCTGAAAAATGAGGTTATCCATGAAAGCGAGAACCGTCCTGTTGACCCTGGCTGCCGTCTGTGTGGTCCTGTCGGGCCAGGCTTTACGGACAGCCGCTGCTGATCAGTCGCAACAGCTTCCGGAAGATCTGGCGGAAATCATCAATGGCCTTGAAGAACGATACAACGTCCCCGATTTTTCAGCCGAATTCCAACAGGAATCTGTACTCAAAGCCATGGACATACGGGACACGGCCAACGGGAAAGTGTGGTTTCAGCGCCCCGGTAAAATGCGCTGGGAATATGAAAAACCGGAACCGCAGACGATTATCACCGATTCCCGGGAACTGTGGATTTTCCGTCCGCTGGACAACCAGGTCATGGTCGGCAAGGCCCCGGCCTATTTCAGCGGCGGCAAGGGGGCCAGTTTCCTGACGGATATTCGGCTGTTGAGCAGCCAGTTCGACATGGCCGTGGCGGAAAAAACCGATCCCGATTACCATGTGGTTCTCCTGACCCCCAAGAACAAGACGCCGGACCTCGATAAAACCATGATGTGGATCAACCGGGGTACCTATAACATCGAAAAAGTCGTCACCTATAATCAGTTTGGGGATGAAACCATCATGCGTTTCACCAGCATCGGTTTCAACCAGGACCTGGATCCAACCATGTTTCATTTCGATGTGCCGGAGGGTGCCGACATTATTTACCTCGACAATCTGGAGTAGGAAATACGGAAGAGGGAAGGGTTCGGGCGGACAGGGGTTGAGGGGTTTGATGCGCCGCAAAGAGTAAACCCTATGATTGCATAAAAAACATGGCGAAGAGAGCGAAAGTGGCTGTAAATTTGATAAAAACC
>CAZKYZ010000723.1:0-1626 GCA_964557055.1 uncultured Desulfobacterales bacterium | reverse complement strand
GATCGCAGTACAACACATACGGCTTCTCCCTCGGCGCCGCGGCTCTGAAGCTCTCTGACTTTTGCAACATTAGGGTAAATAAAGCATCCTTGTGGACTCTTCCATGTGGAAACGGGTTCTTTCTGTCCTTGACAGGCTGCCGGCAAGTTCAGTAAACTTACAATTTCCTACCCAATAACATCAGCTCTCAGGGATCACCACAGGCGAATAAGGAATACACCCATGGCTGCAGGCAGAAAAAAAACCGTTCTGGATAAACCGGTAATACGAATCGCAACCTGCTTGCTTCTCGTTGTGGGGATAACGCTTACCGCTATGGGTCACACCGACACCGCCATCGATTTCTGCGGCGGCGGATACCTGAAAGGCAGCAATGATGCCTACTTGAAAGAATCCTTTGACCGGTCCGTGGCAGGGTTTTTGGTTTTGTCTTCCATCAAAAGCGGTCTGGCCGTGCTGGAGGGGTCCGAAATCGGCGTTGGTTTCAACCTGGAGGTGGGAGATCTGGTCCAGTCGATTTACGACTATGTCGACGTGGCCTGGAAAACGGCTCTGGCGGGAAGCACGATCCTGCTGCTGACACGGCTGTTTCTGGAAACCCTCGACGACCTCGACCACTGGCTGTTTCTGTTTGCTCTGGCTGTGGCGCTGCTGTTTGTCGTGGCGACCTGGAAAATTTCCCCGCGAGCAGCCGTTTCCAGAATGCTGCGCGAGACGATGCTGTTTGCGTCGGTTCTGGCCCTGGCGGCCTACCTGATCCTGCCCGTATCCATCATGGGCGCAGCTTATCTCTCAGACAGGATTACCCGTCCCATCGTCGCGGAAGCCCGGCAGGGTTTTGAAACGCTGGAAGCCAGATTTTCTCCAAAGGCCTTAAACGAAAGGCTGTTCCCCGATTCCGACGCGGAAACATCCATGTGGTCGTTTCTGGAGCTGAAAGAAAAACTAAGCCGGTCCAAAGATACCATATTCCAAATGGCGGAAGAGCTGAAAACAATGACGGAGGACTTCGCCGTCTGGACCATAAAAATCATTGCCGGATACCTGTTTGACTGTCTGGTTTTTCCGGCGGCATTTTTTGTGGTTGTCTACATTCTGACCAAGAATCTTGTTTACTATCTTATGGGCAACCGGCGGCGCAGGGCCTCTCAGGAGGACCTGGAGTCCCTGCTGGATCAATATTTTACGCGAGTGTAAACATGTAGCCGGAAGGAATATCCTTATGAAAGGCTGGACGGAAGAAGAAATAAAAGATCGCAAACTGATGGCGCCCTGCGGCCTTTATTGCGGTGCCTGCGGCGTTTACATTGCCACCCGGGACAACAATAAAAAATTCAAAACCGTAATGGGCAACCTGTATGGTACCCGGCCGGAGGATACCGAGTGCCTGGGATGCATGCAGCCGGAATCGTCAAAAAAGCTGTATGCTTACTGCCGGGATTGCAAAATCCGGGACTGTGTCCGGTCCAAAGAGCTGTATTCCTGCCACCAGTGTGAGGATTGGCCCTGCAAGATGGTAACGAACTTCCCCCTGGCCACCGGCCGTAAGGTGATGATGGAAACCATTCCCAAATGGCGCGAAAAGGTTGCCGAACAAGGCGATGAGAAGGGCAGCGAGGAATGGGC
>CAZKYZ010000722.1:0-1626 GCA_964557055.1 uncultured Desulfobacterales bacterium | reverse complement strand
GAGTCTGCCGTGGGAGGCGGTTTTGCCGCTGATAAATATTCTGCCGACGGTCGCCCCTTCAAAATTCTGGCTGAAATGTTCCAGGGTGCGTTCCACCTGCCGTATGAGCCGTTCTAACGCCGGTTGCAGCATTTCGAATATCTTTTCTTCTCCCAACTGATATTTGGCAAGGTTGTCAGGAAGAGGGAAAAGATTATCCAAAAAGGCCGCAAAAATGTCGGTGGCATCTTCTGTGCTCATGGAAATACTGCCTTCAAAGAGGCTGCTGGTATCGTTATCTTCGGAGGGCGACAGCATTTCAAGGGTGCTGTCAAACTGTTTTTCTTCAATCTCCCCCCGGATGGACTCGATCATGCTTTTCATGCCGGCCTTGATCCCCCGCGATAAAACAAGGGTGCCTCCTGAAAAGATATCAATTCTGGACCAACTCCGGCCGATGTATAAGGTCGAAATGTCTTGTTCTTCAGTTTTAATCCAATTTGTTTTGAAAAGGTTTTGAAGGGCGAACGGCGCAATGGATATACCGGTGAGGGGGTATCCGGCCTGCGTAAACATGTTTTTCAGCTCTGTGATTTCATGTTCAGGAGCGGTATAGGCCAGCACTTCAATTTTGGGGACACCTTGTTCAATGATTTCGCCAATGATATCGAAATCAAATATTTTCTCTTTTTTTTCGAAGGGCGTTTTTTTGCGAAACGCCCAGAATACGGCACTGGCGACATCTACTTTTTTTACGTTTGGAATGCGCAGATAGTGGGCTTCCACGCGTGCTGATGAAAATATGCTCCAGATATCCGGTTTTTTGTCGGTGTTGCAAAAGTCGGAAAGCGTTTGTTGGAGGAATGATGCAAACCGGCTGTTCGAGGGCGATACCTCCGGTTCGAATGGTACCGTGACATAATCGAGCATCTCCAGGTTTTTATCTGAGACGTGCTGAATTTTTACCAGCTTGAGATCATCGTAGTGGATGTCGACCCCGATTGTTATTTTTTTACCGAAGGGCAATAATCGGGGGAATGCTTTTTTTTCTTTTCCGTGCAGTGCTTGAGAATGGGGGGAGCGTTGGTCGTCACTGGAATTTTTACGGATTAGATTAAGCAGTCTTTCCGTGGAAGAAATGTCGTCTGATTTTGCCAAAACCCATCTCCGGTAGGTGGGAGGTGCGTGGTCAAGAAAATGCTGGCATTCTTTGACCGCCTCGGTTATTATATATAACTGAGTATATTTATTCATAAATTATAATGTTTGTCAAGCAATATGAGTGACCTATGATAACAAAAGAGAAAAAGGACAAACCGCTGGCGGACGGTATCCCGGAAGGACAAAAACCCTTGATTATGGCTCCCGCCGGAAACAGACAATCCTTTTTTGCCGCGTTGGCTGCCGGCGCAGATGCCATTTATTGTGGATTGAAGCAGTATTCGGCACGAATGGAAGCCAAGAATTTTTCCGAGGAGGAGCTGCAGCGCTTGACGGCGACAGCTCATGATAATGGTGTCGCTGTCTATATCACAATGAATTCGCTGCTCAAAGCGTCGGAGGTGCCACATGCGGGCCAAACATTGGATCGGTTGCAGCGCAACGTCCGTCCGGACGGGATTATCATCCAGGACCTGGGCTTTCTTA
>CAZKYZ010000721.1:0-1628 GCA_964557055.1 uncultured Desulfobacterales bacterium | reverse complement strand
AAAAACCGAGATACGAAAGGATTGGCATAAGTAGTTGTAGACAAAAACGTTCGAAGGGCGGAACGCTTTTGTACAACCACTTTACAACAGATACGGCTTCTCCCTTGACGCCGCGGCTCTGAAGCTCTCCGACTTTTGCAACGTTAGGGTGAATCGGTGGTATTTTTTTTGGGCCTATAATACGAAACTTGTCAAACAGAGAAACTGTTAAAATTGTTTGTGTTCGGCTGCCATACGGCAGCGATTGAAAGGAGAATCCGGAAATGCAAAACAGACGTTCCTTTATCCAAAAAGCTTCTTTTTCCCTTATGTCGCTTTCCTTACCGATAACCGGATTGACAGCCTGTGCCGCCAGGCAGGAAGTGGAGCCCTTTACGCCTCGAAAACCGAAAAACGCCGTCGTTTTCTGGTACAGTCAGACCGGCAATACCGCCCGGACCGGTAAAGTTATCGCCCGGGAGCTTGAATCCCGCGGGTTGGCAGTCGACTCCGGGGAATACCGTGAGATCGATAAGGCCGCTTTGAGCCATTACGATCTGATCGTTGCCGGATCTCCGGTGTATTACTATGATGTGCCCGAAAATCTACAGGGCTGGCTTAACACGATTCCGGAAATCAGTGGGATACCGGTCGCATCTTATATAACCTTTGGTGGAGAGGGGGGCAATTACCACAACACGGCCTGTACCCTTCTGGAAATGCTGCAAAAAAAGGGAGGCATTCCGGTGGGGTTGAATGCGTTCGGCAACATGTCGGCTTTTGCATTGACCTGGTCATACGGTAATGTGGAGCGGGTGCTGGAATACAGCCACCTGCCGAATCAGGATTCTTTCACTGCTATGAGGGCGTATGCCGCTTCAATTCTGGCGCGTGTGGAAACAGGGCGACCGGTGGATATCGACCGGGAGGCCAATTTCCGGGAACTGATCAAAGCCAACCCCTCCATCTGGTTCACCAAGCTGTTTATCGGAAAGCACACGATCGACGAAAAACGGTGCACTAACTGCGGGATCTGTATTGAAAAATGTCCTGTGGGTGCCATTGATTTGGCAAATTATCAGGTAGATACCGATCACTGTATCGCCTGCCTGGGATGTGTGAATAATTGTCCGGAGGGTGCTGTGGACATGGAATTCATGGGGAAAAAAGTATACGGCTACCATGAATTTCTGGAGCGGAACGATATCGAGGTTACCGAACCTGCCTGACGGGCTCAGATTCCTTCATATTATACCATCCGGGAATTTGCTGCCGCAATGCCCGCCGAATAACAGCAGGGTGCCCCGGCTACCTGTGCAAACTGCAGCCCGGATTTCCCAATCTGCAGGATATCCCCCAATCTGCCATGATTCCAGTCGTTCTCTCTTGAAATTTTTGCTTTTGCTGTTACAAAGGTGCTATGAATATGTTTTATACGAGAGGGCATCCCTTTTCACCGATCAGCAGTCAACAGAAAGCGAGAGGCATGAAACGAGTAAGGTTGAAAGATGCGGGAATCGATATTTGTGTGACCATTGACGTAAAGACGGTTTTTATGGAAAAAGCCGGCGGCGATATTCAGGAAGAGCTGGAGCGGGCCGACATTGCCAGAATCCTGAATAGCATTGCCGCCAAGCATGAAGGGCCTG
>CAZKYZ010000720.1:0-1629 GCA_964557055.1 uncultured Desulfobacterales bacterium | reverse complement strand
GGGATTTTGTAGAGAATCCGTTTGACTTTGACGTTTCCCTGCGGGCGCCCCCATAAATCGGGATTTCCGCTGCGCTTCAACCATCTTGTATGGGTTTAGGGGATTCAGCGCGAATGTTAAATTTTGGTTAGACAACTGATTTTTGTTGACAAGAAGTCGACTATCCTATAAATAGAGCTGAAAGCTGTCTATACATCTACACCAATAGACATCGGGCCCGTTAAGGCGGGAATAAAAGCAACGAAAGCTGCGGCTTCCCGGGTTTGACGGGGGAGGAGGCCAACCATTAGATGTCATGAAATGTGGCTTTAAGGAGGAAACCGATGGAAGAGAAGAACCTGATTGAAAAACTGGTCGAAATCAGCCCCGGAATGGAAATCTGGTGGGATTCATCCCCGGTGATTTTCAACAACTGGTGCCGTAAAATGCTTGCTAAAGCCGAAGCAGGAGATCGTGAAACCCTGCAGCGCCAATTCGACCGTATGTACGACAACAACGCGCCGGAAAATCAGTTGTTCAGGGGTGTGACCACCAATCCGCCACTGTCCCTGCAGGCCATTCAGGATGATCCGCCGTATTGGGAAGGGGTTACCAGGGAGATCATTGCCGAAAACCCAGGGCTCGATAAAGAAACCCTGTTCTGGGAACTTTACAAGCGGGTGGTCAAGCGCGGCTCGGACATGTATTTACCGTTGTTTGAAAAAACCGGATACAAAGAGGGATACCTTTCCGGCCAGGTGGATCCGAGGAGCGTTTTTGACAAAGATGCCATGATGAAACAAGCCCTCGATATTGCAAAAATCAATCCCAATGTCATGATTAAGATTCCCGGCTCCAAAGAAGGGTATGATGTGATTGAATTTTTGACCTCGAAAGGCATTTCAACCAACAATACCCTGACATTTATTTTGCCCCAGTTCGTTGACTGTACCGAATCCGTTAAACGCGGGCTTGAAACTGCGAAAAAAAACAATGTAGACCTGTCAAAATGGCGTTCGGTAATTACCCACATGGAATCGCGATATGGAGATCTCGGCGGCCTGAGGGATTTTGCCGCGGAAAAAGGCATCGAACTTACCGACATGGATGTCAGATGGGCGGAACTGGCCATATTTAAAAAAGCCTATAAATATCTGCTTGACAATAACCTGCCAAACAAAATGCTTTCCTGTTCCCTGCGGGTCGGGCCCGTGGTGGACGGTGTAACCAGAATTCCGCATCTGGAAGAAAAAGCCGGCGCCGGCGTCGTGGTGACCTGCCCGCCGACCTTTATCGATCAAGTGATCAACTTTTCAGAACAGGACAAGATTGTTTTCGTCAAAGACCGGATACTGGAAGATATCCCCAAGGATGTCATGGATAAGCTGATGCGTATTCCCTATTTTGAGCGAGCGTATGCCGTGGACGGGTACACCCGGGATGAATACAACACCCATCCGGCCCTGCAGCGGACTGCGGAACAGTTTTCCAAAGCAACTGAGGGAATGGTCTCTTTTGCTGACAATTGCCTTATAAATGCTTGATGGCTTTTCGTGAAAATAGATATGAACCCCATTTTTTATACATTAAAATATTCGTAACCGTTCACGGGTTCAAAGGTTCAGAGGTTCAAAGGTTGCATTCTCATCA
>CAZKYZ010000719.1:0-1635 GCA_964557055.1 uncultured Desulfobacterales bacterium | reverse complement strand
TGGGACGCTGAGCAACCCCGCATGCACCTGGGAACGCAGAGGTTCACGACCTCGAGATTCACGACAGCAAATTTACCTCTGCGTCTTTAAGATACCGCGGCACTTCCCAAAAAATTCAGGCAAAGGCTATTGTGGTGGCTTCGGGCGGATTCCAATCCAATCTCGAATGGCTGAAAGAGTTCTGGGGAGATGCCACGAACAATTTTATCATTCGCGGCACCCCGTACAACAAAGGCCGAATGCTGCGGGTGCTGCTTGACAACGGGGCCAAGCCCGTGGGCGATTCCCGCCAGTGTCATGCCGTGGCCATCGACGCCCGGGCACCTAAATTCGATGGGGGGATTGTTACTCGGCTGGACTGCGTCCCCTTCGGCATCGTTGTCAACAAGCACGCCCAGCGCTTCTATGACGAAGGAGAGGATTTCTGGCCCAAGCGTTACGCCATCTGGGGGCGACTTGTGGCTAAGCAGCCGGAACAGACGGCCTACTCGATCATCGATTCAAAGTCCATAGATTTGTTCATGCCCTCGGTTTTTCCGCCCATCGAGGCCGATTCCATCAGCGAGATGGCCGCCAAACTGGAGCTCGATCCAGCGGCCCTCAGAGAAACCGTGTCGGTCTTTAATAAATCCACCCGGCCCGGCACGTTCGATTCAACAGTTTTGGACGACTGCGCGACAACGGGTCTGGAGCCGTCCAAAAGTCACTGGGCGCGGCCCTTGGATACACCACCCTATTACGGGTACCCGCTCAGACCCGGGATCACCTTTACTTACCTTGGCGTTGCCGTCAACGAGCGGGCACAGGTCATCATGCAAAACGACCGGCCGGCGCCGAATATCTTCGCAGCAGGCGAAATCATGGCCGGCAACATTTTGGGCAAAGGATACATGGCCGGATTCGGATTGACAATCGGTACCGTTTTCGGACGGCTCGCGGGAAAGGAGGCGGCACGCTATGCCATCGGTTGATTTAATCAAAGAAGCTGGACGCATGATGGTGATCTGCAATGCCTGCCGCTATTGCGAGGGATTCTGCGCGGTTTTTCCGGCCATGGAGCTGCGCAGAACGTTTTCGGACCAGGACCTGAAGTATTTGGCCAACCTTTGTCACAATTGCCGCGATTGCTACTATGCTTGCCAGTATGCGCCGCCGCACGAGTTTGCGCTGAACGTTCCAAAGGCCCTCGCAGAAGTCAGACTGGAAACGTATCAGGAATTCACCAAACCCGGTTTTCTCGCCGGTTTATTTCGACGCAACGGCTTGTGGGTCGGGTTAATCACGGGCTTAGTCCTGTCGGTGGTTCTCCTGCTCATCCTGGGTTATCAGGATCCTTCGGTGCTCTTTGGGACACACCGCGGCCAAGGCGCTTTTTACAACGTCATCCCTTTTATGGTCATGGTTGTTCCTATTTCTGCCATGGCCTTTTTCAGTGTCACCACCCTACTGATGGGATTCACCCGTTTTTGGCGTGAGACAGGGGGAACGTTGAGCGAACTCATGGACCTGGGCGCAAACAAACGCGCGATCTGGGAGGTTATGATCCTCAAATACTTGGATGGCGGTGGCCATGGGTGCAACTATCCGGTTGATCGATTCAGCATGGTGCGCCGCTGGTTTCACCATCTAATGTTC
>CAZKYZ010000718.1:0-1645 GCA_964557055.1 uncultured Desulfobacterales bacterium | reverse complement strand
CAGATCTTCCGGAGTTCCTACGCCCATGAGGTACCGCGGTTTGTCTTCCGGTAGCAGGGCGGTGGTGAAATCGGTGGTGGCGATGAGGTCATCGTGACCTTCGCCGACGCTGAGTCCGCCGATAGCGTAGCCGGGAAAATTCAATTTTATCAATTCTTCGCAGCAATAACTGCGTAGTTCCTCATCCGTGCCGCCCTGGACGATGCCAAACATCAACTGGTCGGGTCGCCGGTGGGCCGCGAGCGACTGCTCGGCCCAGCGGATGGTTCGGTCCACGGCATCGCGGAGCTGCTGTTTTTCGCAGGGCAGCGCGACGCATTCGTCAAAAGCCATGATGACATCGGCACCAAGACGGTTCTGAGCCTCGGTGGCGGATTTCGGACCCAGGCGGATTCTTGCGCCGTCAATGTGGGAGGCGAATTCCACTTCGTCTTCGCCCACGCGGTTCAGACTGCTCAACGAAAACACCTGGTAACCACCGCTGTCGGTCAGGATCGGTCCGGACCAACCCATGAAACGGTGCAGGCCACCCAAGGCTTCGACGACATCGGGCCCGGGGCGCAGCAGCAAGTGATAGGTATTGGCGAGTATCATCTGGGCCGATACCTGACGCAACTGCTCCGGTAAAATACCTTTGACGCTGCCGCGAGTTCCCACGGGCATGAAAACCGGTGTTTCCACCTGGCCATGTGCGGTGTGCAATATTCCACACCGCGCCCGGTTTGTGCTGCTTTTACTGGTTACGGTAAAAATATCCATCATTGCACCGTAACCTTAATACGCTCTAACCAGAATAGCCTGGGGGTAGTAATGCTGTAAAATAGTTCGGCAATTACTACCCTGGCGGGCCATTTGTTCGCAGCCATACTGACACATGCCGACGCCGTGGCCGAAACCCCGGCCGTTCTGAAATTTCCAGGTGTCCCGGGCATCCTTGAGCCGATACCAACTGCTGCGCAGCGGTTTTTCGGCGGAAGTAACTGCCAGGCGAAAGGATTCAGCGGCAATTGTGCGTTTTAGGCCCTGACTGCCGGTCATGGTGAGTTTTTCCACGCGACCATATTCACTTTTCTGTACAACTTCAATATTCACAATCGCTTTCAAATCTTTCAGCGATGAATAACGGGCCATTAGCTTTTGACTGACCAGTTTTTTGGAAAGTTCCAATTCGGGCCAGCGATAATAATCGTTCGGGGCCGACTTTCTGCAATAAGGGCATCGTCGGCCCTTTAAGGGTTTCAGGTCCTGTTTAAAAACGACCTGAGCGTCTTCAGTGTGTCCGCCGCAAATAGCACTGAAATAGGCGGGGAAGATTTTTTCCTTTCCCGTCGGGCCACAGGCCAACACCATCGCGCGTGTCTGGCGGACGGCTTGATCGATCCGCGGATTTTCACCGGCCAGTCCACGATATACCTGACTTCTCTGGGTGCTGCGGAGGTCCCAGTGGCCTCGTCCCTGGCGGCGATGAATCTGGTACAAAGCGTAAGTCCTGCTGGCGATGCTCTGGCACCGCAAGGCCTCCATCTGCCAGTGGGACCACATTTCGGCACCAACTACACCGGCCAGATAGGACTCGATCGGCAAAACATTAACTACCGCGATCCGGTTGTCGGTTTGCAGGAGACAACGAATCCTGCCCCGATAA
>CAZKYZ010000717.1:0-1648 GCA_964557055.1 uncultured Desulfobacterales bacterium | reverse complement strand
CCCAATTAGTTGAGAAAAGGGGGGTACAAAGGGTCGAAGTTTCAATGTCCAGGTGTTTGGTTTCCGATGACTAATCATCCGTTCGGGGATCAGGCCAAAGCCCGGCCTTCTGAACCAGATTTAAGGCAGGTTTTCAGCTTCCGCAGGATTTCCTCACCCTGGATGTTCCATCCGACAAACGCCAGGAGGGTTCCCGCTGATCCCTCCCATTGAGACCATTCAGCTTTGCCACCAACGAAGTTGACAAAAGCGGTGCGGTCCTGAAACTGAACCGGTCCTTTCATGCGAAACAGTTCCCACGGCAGCCTCTGGATAAAAGTTTTAAAACAATTTTCATCCAGCGGTTCGCCGGATTGAAAGGAAAATGTCACAAAACCGGAAGCATCAATACCTTTCAGATCATCATCTCCTCTCGCATCAAGGGCGTTATCTCGACCGACTAAACCCTTTTTCGAGATTGCGGAATCCGGTGAAAAATGCTTGAAGAAGCTGATCGGTTTCAAGTCAACGACATTAGGGATCGGTTTCACATCGAGGGCCGCGGGATCTATATTACACCGGATGGTCGGCACTACCCGGGTTGCCGGGATTAGTTCGTGGATTTCTTTCAGGCACGATGATATACGCTGCTTTTGGAGCAGGTCGACTTTGTTCAGTAAAATCAGGTCGGCTATATCGAGCTGATGATAAAACAACGCACCAAATATTTCGCGGCCTTCCCACAAATCGGCATCCAGCACGGTAATGATTTTTTTCAGGGCCAGTTTTTCTGACAGGTCTTTTTGCTGGAGTATTGCTCTAATGGATACCGGATCGGCCACGCCGGATGCCTCTATCAGAACCCGTGACGGGTTGAATCGCTCCATGATGCCATGCAGGGATTGCCTGAGATCCGCGACGAGCGTGCAGCAGATACATCCACTGGTCAGTTCGACAACATCCGACCCGCTATCTTTTAAAAGCAAACCGTCGATACCCACGGCTCCGAATTCATTCACAAGAACAACAGTGTCTGACAGGTCGTCATCCCAGGTCAGAATGCGTTTCAGCAGCGTTGTTTTCCCTGAACCCAGAAACCCCGATATTAAAACAACATCTGCGCCGCTCTTTTGTGATAATTGAGAAGTGTTTTTCATTTTGATTTCACTTTTCCGATATACATTGCTTTTAAAATAGTGTCAATTTTGTTATGGTATCAATGTTTGAGGTATCGCAGCAGTATGTAAGGTATGATTGGAGGTCGACCCAATGACAAAATTGAACTGGCAGGATGAGTTTTTACGGGAGGGGCATCGGGTGTTTTTCCCCGGTCAACCCTTTGCCATGCATTGCCATCACTACAATATCAATCTGCAGAAAACATTGGAAGATACCCTGGGGGAAGAGGGCGTACAGTTGTTAATCCGGTCGGCCGAAGAATCCGGTTTTAATAATTTCCGGAACCTGGTGGATCAGTTCAGTTATCTCAGAACCGTTAAATCAAAGCTTGAAATGGCCGCCACCATGTATCAGAATTACGGTCTTGGCGTTATCCATCTTCAGGATATCGAAATGAACGGCGGACGCATCACAAGCCCTTCCAGTCACCATGTCACCGGGTGGCTGGCCAAGCATGGAAGACGAAAGACGCCTGGTTGTCATTTTGCCC
>CAZKYZ010000716.1:0-1651 GCA_964557055.1 uncultured Desulfobacterales bacterium | reverse complement strand
TGACACAGGTCAGGCTGCCGCCCAGTCGGTTTACGATGCCGTAACTGACAAACAAACCCAAACCGGTGCCTTCACCCTCCGGTTTGGTGGTAAAAAAAGGCTCAAAGATGCGATCCATGTTTTCAGGTTCGATGCCCCTGCCGTTATCGGATATCCGGACCGTAATTTTACGTCCGTTGCGCTCGAATCCGGTTTGAATTTTCAAGATGCCGCCGTGGCCCATGGCGGACACGGCATTATTGATCACGTTTAAAAAAACCTGTTGAAGCTGACGCGGATCGGCATTGATTTTCGGCAGACCGGAGGTCAATTCGGTTATCAACTTGATTCGATGCATTTCCAGGGTGTGGCCGACAACCTTGAAAAGGTCATTCAGACACTTATTCAGGTCTACGGTTTCGAGACCGATTTTTTCCGAGCGTGAAAAACTGAGCAGGTTTTCTACGACTTCCTTACAATGGTGTCCTTGTCGCTCAATAATTTTCAGGTCGCTGTATGTCTGGGAATCCATGTCGCTTTTTTGAAGTAGCAGGTCACAGAATCCGAGTATTACCCCGAGAGGGTTGTTAATTTCATGGGCAACCCCGGCCGCCAGGGTCCCCAGAGAGGCCAGTTTTTCGGTATTGACCAGCTGCTTCTCCAGATTTTTGTTTTCAGTGATATCCCGGGCGATACACAGAACACCATTGACATTTTTCTCGTCGTTTTTAAGGGGCATGAAATTGGCATTGATCCAGAATTGATGAGGCCCCAGGGACAGTTCAATTTCGTTGCGTATGCTTTTGCCGAAACGATAGACATGCGCAATATGGTTCATCTGTTTTTCGGCTATGGAAGGGGATAAAAGGATTGAAAGATGCTTTCCGATAAAATCGCTTTTGCTGCCGCCGAAAAAATCAGCCGTAAAGCTGTTCATGGTCACAAGAACGCCCTTTTCATCCACCGTGAAAATAAAATCCTCGGCGCTTTCCACCAGGGAACGATATTTCTCTTCCGACCGTTTTAGTTCTTCGGTTCTTTCGCTAACCGTTTGCTCAAGAACACCGGACCAGCGCTTTTCAATAAAGATCAAGAAGGTGGCAGCTAAAAGGACGATGGCAAGGATAAAGCCTTGCAGCAACATCTGGTTTTGATATCCCTTTTTTACCGCGCCCGCCACCTCGGAAACAGGCGCCACGACCGCTACAAACCATTGAAGTGTTGGGCTACCGGAGATATTTATCGGGTTAAAAGCGATCAGCTTTTCGATCTTCCCGGTGATGCCCCGATGCCATCCGGAAACATAACTCCCCGTTCCAGCCTGGCCCATGAGCATCTTGTCCTTTTGAATCATATTGATTTTTTGAAAGGAAATGCTCGGGTATTTTTCTTTCCGGATGTCAAAAGCATTCTTTCCGATAAAATCGGTTTCCGGGTGGTAAAGAAAATTTCCGTTTTGATCAATTACCCAGGCATAGCCGGTTTTTCCGGACCTGGCCTCCCTCAGCAACGGCGTCATAAACCAGGAGAGATTCACATTCATCTGCAATATGTTGGGAGGGTTACCTTCCAGTAAAGAGGACAGCTCCAGGCTCATCCGGGAACATTTCAGCAAGGGCTGTGTAAGCCCGGTGTTTTTGCCGTTTTCGTTTTCTCCCGCTAAAGCATCAGC
>CAZKYZ010000715.1:0-1652 GCA_964557055.1 uncultured Desulfobacterales bacterium | reverse complement strand
TTTCCGAATCGGATTTCCGGAGGTCAGCGGATGACTCGGCCGCAGGAGCCGCAGCACTGTCGGCGGCCATCAGGGATCCGGCCACCACCTCGACAGGGCCGTTCCGGTCGAAAGCCAACTCTTCCAGCAGAAATTCGACCCCTTTGTCAATGGGTATCAGGCCGATGTTGCGCTGGGCAAATTCCTTTTTCAGGCGGTCGCTTACCATGCCGCCGTCCCAGGGTCCCCAGTTAATGGAAAGCACCTTACAGGATTCTCTTTTACGGGCTTCAAGAACAGCTATTTTGTTCAGCACTTCGTTTGCCATGGCATAATCAGCCTGGCCGGGATTGCCCATCCGGGCACTGACCGATGAGAACATGACCAGAGCCTTCAGGGGGGCATCCTGCAGTGCATCCAATAAGGACTGCAGTCCGGCTACTTTGGTATCGAATACGCGGTCGAACTGTTCCGGTTTTTTATCCGATATCCGGCGATCTTCCAAAACCCCGGCCCCGTGAATAACAGCGCGAATCGGACCGAATTTCGTGGCAACGGAATCCAATATACGACGGACTTTTTCTTTGTTGCGAATGTCCACGGAACGATAGATGGCCGCTGTTCCGGATGATTCCAGATCTTTCAGAGTGGCCGCTATTTCCCGGTTGGCCATGTGTCTGCAATAGGCTGTTTCCAGAACGGAAGGTGATTTCACCGAACCGCGGAATTCGTTTTCCAGAATGGCTTTTTTTATTTCGGATGGCTGTTCGAGTGCTGCCAGCCATTCCGGTTCACAGATCGGCTGCGGTGATCGACCGAGAAGAACCAGTGTGGGGGAAATCGCCTTTCCAAGCGCTTTTGCCGCCTGGGCGGTAATACCACGCGCTCCACCGGTGATCACGACGACATCGTCCGGCTGTAAATCAATGTGGCCATCCTCACGGCAATCCATTGTCGCCGCAGACAAGGACAGGACCCACCGGGAACTTTTTTGCAGACCGATCTCTTTGTTATGCGCATCCGGCATTTCAATTTCATCGGCGAGGGTTTTTGCCATATTTTTCCATTGTTGCCAGGATGGATCAATATCAAAAGCCCGGCAGCAAACAGAACCCCATTCCAGATCAGTGGTTTTGGCAAGTCCGGCAAGCCCTCCCTGAAATGGATCGTGGAAGCCTTTCTGCCGGAAACCGAAAGCGCCGTCCATAAAAGAGACCGTGCCGAAAAAAGCGGATGCCGAATCCGAAGATTGGTGCAGATCTCTGGAAAACCGCTGCGCCAGAAAAAAAGCCCTTTTCAAAAAATTAGATCCGGCTTTCCAATCATAAGAAGATGACTGCGAAGGTCTGCCGGCGAGAATGATCAAGCCGGACGGCGGTTTGTTGAAGGGTTTATCGGTGATATCTTTCTGGTCCATATAGATGGCAGATATTTTTCTGGATTCCAGTTCGATTTTCAGGGCCCGTCCGAGATCGGCATGTTGCCCGATGATATAAAATGACCGGTCTTCCGGAAAAACCGTCGTGATGCGTTGAATGCTGTTGTTTGCATTGAGCTGGACGACCAGGCGCGATAACGGAGACGCTGCTTCAGGTGTTTTTTTCATGGCGATGGTTACCGTCGTTTCAGGATGCCACTTATCCGAAAGTGCCGGTGTTGGTTCAACGGATGAA
>CAZKYZ010000714.1:0-1655 GCA_964557055.1 uncultured Desulfobacterales bacterium | reverse complement strand
TCCACACCGGCGTCGTCCATATCTTTTAAGGTGTCTTCGATTTCGGGCATCTGCAACCCCGCAAACATGGCCCGGTAGCCGGCAGCCATTTCTTCCGGAAAACTTTCAATGGCCGCTTTGGTGAACAGCTGTGAATGGGTGTCGATAATCATGGTGATGTTCCTTTCTCTGCCCGTATTTCGCCTGTAAGCCGCGGCGCAAACGAAATCAAAGCGCTACAGCATAAATTTGGATATAATCTCTTTCATGATTTCGGTCGTCCCGCCGCCGATGGAAAGCAGGCGGTTGTCGCGGTAAAGGCGTTCCACCAGGTAGCCGCGCATATAGCCGTAGCCGCCGAAAATCTGAACGGCATCGTAGGTCACCCGGTCGCTGACGGAGCAGGCGAAATTTTTGGCCATGGAGATTTCCTTGACCTGGTTCATGCCGGCATCGATTTTGGCCGCAATCCGGTAGGTAAATTCCCGGCTCACCTCCACCTGGGTTGCCATATCCACCAGTTTGTGACGGGTGACCTGGAATCCGGACAGCGGTTTACCGAAAGCCTGGCGATCCTTGGCATACTTCAGGGATGCCTCCAGGGCCAGCTGCGCCGTCATGTTGGCCATTACGCAGAGAACCAGCCGCTCGGACTGAAAGTTCTCCATGATCAGGTAGAACCCCTGGTTTTCGGCACCGATCCGGTTGGCTATGGGGACCCGGCAGTTGTCGAAATAGATCTCCGCCGTATCGGAGGCCCACCAGCCGGTTTTTTTCAGTTTGTCGGAAACGGAATACCCGGGCGTGCCCGATTCGATGACCAGGAAACTGATGCCGTGGGCGCCTTCCGCCCCGGTCCGGACCGCGCAGGTGATCTGGTCCGCCCGGCAGCCACTGGTGATAAACGTCTTGCTGCCGTTGACTACGTAGTGGTCGCCGTCCCGGACCGCTTCCGTTTTCAGGGCGGCCACGTCGGAACCCCCGCCCGGTTCCGTAACGGCCAGGGCGGCGATCCGTTCGCCTGCCAGGACCGGTGTTACGAAACGCTCTTTCTGCTCTTTGGTTCCATGGCGGACGATGGGGGGGATGGCGATGTCCAGGGAACCGAGGCCGGCGGCAAGCCCGCCGGAGCCGGACCTTATGAGCTCCTCGGAAGCGGCGATTTTAAAAAAAACGTCCCCCGGTGTGCCGCCCACATCCTCCGGGTAGCCGATGCCCAGGATACCGACCTCGGCTGCCTTTCGGTAGAGCTCCCGGGGAAATTCCCCGGCTTCCTCCCAATCGTCGATATGGGGCAGAATCTCCCCGTCCACAAATTCCTTCACCGAGCGGCGCACCATGTCATGGGCTTTGGAGAAGTAGACCTGGCAGGCCGCTTTGTCGCTGAATTCGAATGTCATGAAGTGTATCCTCCCTCGCGTGAAAGAAACAAAAGCGATTATTCGTTAATTGGTTAATTCGTTAAATGGCTCATGGTTCGTAGCACCTGAACAAAAGGGTTCGGGGATTCAAGGGTTCAGGGGTTCAAGTGAACGGCTAAAGACAGTAAATAGTGAACAGTAAATAGTAAGTAGTAAAAACAAACAGCAAGTTCATAGCTTATGGCTGGTGGAGACCAGCTGCTCATGGCTCTTGGCTGATAGCTCTTGGCAAGGGCAAGTAGCTGGTGGAGATCA
>CAZKYZ010000713.1:0-1656 GCA_964557055.1 uncultured Desulfobacterales bacterium | reverse complement strand
CATGATCAATACCATGCTGGTCATTTCGAAGGCGGAAGCGGGTGTTACGCTGCTGCACCCCGAACCGTTTGACCTTACCGCCGTTGTGTCGGCAGCCTGCGACCTGTTTCAGTCCACGGCCGAAGACCGGGGCGTGACCCTCTCGTTTGTCCCGCCCCAAGCCTGCCTGCTGAACGCAGACGTCCGCCTGATCCAGCGCATGGTTTCCAACCTCATCGACAATGCGGTCAAATACACAGAGCCCGGGGGGAAGGTCGCTATTGAACTGGACGGTTGTGCTGCCGGAACCGGGGAGATCATCCTGCGGGTATCGGATACCGGAGTCGGTATTCCCGTAGCGGAGCACCAGCATGTTTTCGGGCGGTTTTACCGCTGTGATCCCAGTCGATCGCACGCCGGAACAGGACTCGGGTTGAGCCTGGCACGCACCATCGCCCGCGCCCACGGCGGCGACATCACCGTTTCCAGCAGTCCCGGTGAGGGCAGTACCTTTATCGTTACGCTCCCCAAAAAGATGCAGCGGTAACGGAAAGCTTCGCACCGCCTGCTGTCACCCCCTTGGCGGTCGTATGGTTATCACCTGCCTTTAAAAACCGGTTCCCGTTTTTCTTTAAACGCCCGCGGCCCTTCCCTGGCATCCTCGCTCAGAAACACCGGCAGGGCAAGCTCCAGTTCGGTCTGCAGTCCCGCCGCTATCGGTTTGCCTATATTTGCCAACACCGATTGTTTCACCGCAGAAACGGCCAGCGGTCCGTTCTTTGAAACGATGTGGGCAAACTTTTCAGCTGTCTCCATCACCCGATCGGAAGGTACCACCCGGTTGATAAAGCCGATGCGGTAGGCTTCTTCCGCATTGATCAGTTCACCGGTTAACAGAATCTCCATAGCCCGGGCATAGGGAATCTGCCGGGGAAGGTGTACGCTGGAACCCCCGGCCGGGAAAACCGACCACTTGACTTCCTGCAATCCGAACATGGCTGTCGGGGAGGCAATACGGATATCAGTGGAATAGAGCATTTCCATGCCTCCCGCGATGGCGTGCCCGTTGATGGCTGCAATCACAGGTTTGTTGAGTGCAAACCCGCGCAAAAAAGCCGCCTGGGAGATTTCGGAATCGGCCAATATCTGCCGGTCGGCTTCCGTTTCGGCCTTGCGCGCCCCCGTCATCAGGGGAATCAGCCGGGCCAGATCCGCCCCGGCACAAAAGGCCTGATCCCCGGCACCTGTGAGGATGGCACAGCGCATGTTATTGTCATCCCGGTAATCTTTCCAGGCCGCCGCCAGTTCCACCGCCATTTCGGGGTTCACCGCATTGCGGGCCTCCGGCCGGTTCAGCGTCAGGTAGGCAATCGCTCCCTTTTTTTCATAGATCAGTGTCAAATGTCTCTCTCCTTTTGCTATGGCTCGCTTCATGGTCTTGCAGGTATGGTGTCGCCAACCGGTCCCCTTTTTCACACTGCTCCCGCTGAATCCTGATGTTGGGATCGTCCAGAACAGGAGCTGGATTCTGCTTCTGTTGGTTTGATGTCCGAAGCAGGAACTCCGGTTCGGCCGGGTGCTATTGAATATCCCTTCGTTCCGGTCCAAATGTAAATTCTTTCAGGCGCCTGCGGTCTGTACCGTTCCTGCGCTGCCAGTTGGATCGTCTTTCCCTGC
>CAZKYZ010000712.1:0-1675 GCA_964557055.1 uncultured Desulfobacterales bacterium | reverse complement strand
TAATATCAATTCCTTCTTTTTCACAATACCGCTTTACCGCTTCATCACCAACATCACACCGATTAATGGCAACGGCAAAGGGGACTTTCAGCACCCGAACCATTTCAACGGCCAGTTTCAAATCATTAAGGCCAAAGGGTGTTGGTTCCGTTGCCAGTATGATGAAATCCGTATCTCTTACCGCCTCGATTACCGGACAGGACGTCCCCGGCGGAGCATCGATGATTGTAATCTCACTTTGTTTAGCGGACTGTTTGACTTTGCTGATTAACGGTGGAGCCATGACTTCTCCGATTCGCAGTCTGCCCTGTACGAAGTGAAACCCCTTAGCTGAGCCGGTTTCGACCAGGCCAACTTCCCGGGCCGATTCGTCAAGAGCAGCTTCGGGGCAGAAACGCATACAACCGCCGCAGCCATGGCACATCTCCGGAAAAACCATAACCTTACCTTTGATGCAAACAATCGCGCTGTATTGACAGACTTCGGCACAAGTGCCGCAGCCGCTGCATTTTGCTTCATCAACCTTGGGCACCGCAACGGTTGCGGGTTGGGAAGTTGCCAATTCCGGTTTGACAAAAATATGGCAGTTTGGTTCTTCCACATCACAATCCAGCAGTTGCACCTGCCGACCTTGCCGGGAAAAGGCAAAAGCCAGATTTGTCGCAATGGTAGTTTTTCCGGTTCCGCCTTTTCCACTGGCAATGGCGATTTTCATGTTTATACTCCAACCAGGTGATAATTCCCGATGGTTCGAATTGTAAGCTGTCACTTACAATGGGTATGCAGTACTGCAAACCGGGATATTTTGCTGGCGCAGCTCTGCGTGTCGCTTACCCGGCTCTACGTGTCAATCGTTAATGGTATAATTACTCCCGGCTGGAGCTTTGCTGGTCGCTCAAAGCTTCAAGTTCAGCTATGCGTTTTTTGATGTCATCCATCGCCCCGGTCAAATATTGTGCCTGGCCTTTTAGGTACTCCAGTTCCTGCTCTTTAGTCGTCTCTGGAACACCGGCATTACTGGGGGGATATCCGTAAGGACCGCCGACAAAGGCTCCATACCCACGTGGCACATTACCGACGGGTGGATTGACCGCACCGAAACGCTGCCAACCAAAAAGACCGGTAGCGTAGAATCCGTTACGTCTTCCCATACCGCCTCGGCCACGACCGCCAAAACCGTAGCCACGACCGGCAACGGGATTGGCAAAACCGGGCACCTGATTTCCGGTGCAATAACCTGCCGCTCTTCCTGTCATTGGCCCCATACCTGCGGGCCCTGTTCTGTCTCCACCTGGCATGATGATTCTCCTTATAAAATAAGTTACTTTGTAAACCTGTGATAATCAATTTGCCTGTCAGAGATTATCTGAGGCATCTTTAATTCCTCGTCATAACCGCACCGCAAATGGGGCATGGCCTTTGGTTGCAGGGCTGTCCTACCGTATGCGCCGCATTGAAACCGCATTTCGAGCAAACGCACTCGCCGCCCGGCCCAGCAGCTAAAGGTCCTCCGCCCCGACCTCGGCCTGTCGCTGCCTGTTGACCCGTTCCGCGATTAGTACCCAATTTTCTCCGACCGGTTCCTGGTCCCTGCCCCATTGGTCCTGTTCCATCACCTCTTGGCACAAAAATCACCACCTTTTTTTTTCTAAACGTGTACTTTTCAGTTTCTTCC
>CAZKYZ010000711.1:0-1678 GCA_964557055.1 uncultured Desulfobacterales bacterium | reverse complement strand
GAGGGTAAGTCTATTTGGCATTATTGCCCCTCCCCAACTTTTAAATTAATTATCTTGTTCTAGTTTATCTTTATAGTGTTGAATGATACGCTCCATTTCTTTAGAATAAAATAAATCAAATGTGTTATCAGTATAATGTTCAGTTGATTTAGAAAGCTGTTGATAATAAACAAATAAAACATTTCTTAATCTTTGGCTTTTAGTCTTACCCTCAACTTCAATCTCTACATTATCTAGTTCTTTTATTTCTTCTTTGGTTAAACTACCATTAGACTTGAAAAATAGTGTACCTGAATCGTTTAAAAGCCTATCCATTTCCATTAACTGCTCTGGTGTTTTTTCTGTTGAAGTTGTAAAAGACAAACTAACTGACCTATCTTTTTTTCTGTTGCAGCGTTCAAAGGTTGCTGTTGTTAATAAATTACTCATTTGATTTTTAGGTTTTGATTCTCTTGCAGTATTGCTCCTCCGCCCATTTCCCAAAACCGCAAACGCGCAATCAGTACGCCGTGTATTTTCGCCACGAAACGGCCGTTTCTTTCAGGCTCGCCTTAGGCAAATACCTGTTTGCGGCGTGTGCTTTCTTCGGCTTGATGCGGTGCATCCGGCTTGATTTTCCAGGCAGGGCGGGTATGATGAACACATTCCAACGCCAGCAACCCCCGGAAGAACTGGATAATGGTGAGCGCGCACAATACGAAAATGGACAGCAGATCCGGAAACAAAAGGAACCGAGTGACGATCGGAGCCGGGGGAGGACTCACGCCGCTTTTCCTCGCCGTTGTTCTCCTTTTCCTTTCTCCCCACATGGGGGGAGCCCTGGCTGCGCAGGAATCCGGTGGCAGCCGGGTCAGCTTTCAGCCGGGGGTGCTGGAACTGTCTGGCACCACAGCCATATCCGTCCAGTACCAGAACGAAAGCGGCGGGAAACGGGAATACACGCAGCTGCGCGTAACCCCTTCGATCGGCTACTTCGTGACGCAGGGCCTTGAGGTCATGCTGAACGCCAGTTATGTCCACAACATCCTTCGCAACGAGGATCCGACCGTCACCGTGTACGATGACCGCTCCCACTCCTTTTTGTTCACCCTGGGGCCAGCGTACAGCGTCTACCAGCTCAGTGACATATTTGTACCCTACGCGGGCCTCCTGCTGGGAACCTATTACCAGAAGATCACCACCCAGATGCCGGGGCTGGAAGAATCCCGATCCGGTCTCCAGTTCGCCCTGGGCATGGCCGCCGGGATGCGCTGGATGCTCACCGAGAACCTGGCCCTGAAGACAGGGTTTCAGTATGTCCACGGTTTCGCCGGGGACTCTATCGGAAGCACCAACTACCTCGGCATTGAAATCGGCATCTCGGTCTTCATCCCCACCTGGCCGTCCTCCTCCTTTGTTCCAACCCCATGAACGAGGCAACCGCATGCCGGTACTTGACGCCAGTTCCCGAACGTTCCTGAAGGCCCTTATCGAGACGCCAAGCCCCTCCGGCTTTGAAACCCATGTCCAGGAGTTCATCCGGAAACGGATGGGAACAGCCACCTCCGACGTGGAGACCGACGTGAACGGAAACGTGGTGGGGCGACTGAACCGTGGCGCGCCCCTTCGCGTGATGCTGGCGGGACACTGCGACGAAATCGGATTCATGGTGACCTATATCTCCGAGGATGGTTTTCTC
>CAZKYZ010000710.1:0-1679 GCA_964557055.1 uncultured Desulfobacterales bacterium | reverse complement strand
CCCATGATGCGCATGATCTGCCCCACGTCCAGGGCATCCACGCCACTTCTGGCGATCACAACACATCGTTTTTTTTGAGGGTCGTTGAATATCCCGAAGGCGGCGTCCACATTCAGAATGTCCCGGTACATATACACCACCAGGGAGAGGCCGTGAGTGTGACCTTTCAGATCCATTTCGCAGACACTGATCCGGTGCCCGTCGATGTTGATCCGTTCGGCGTTCTGCAGCATTTCAAACAACACTTCTTTCTGCCGGGCGCCGTAAGCCGGACGCAGAATCTTTTCCAGAACACTCAGGTCGGCCTTTTTGGACAGCAGCCAGGCAACCGCCCGGGCGTCTCTGGATGTGGTGGAAGGGAAGGTCAGGTTGCCCGTGTCTTCGTAAATACCCGCCAGAAAAAGGGTCGCTTGGATAGGTGTGATGTCGATGCCCTCGGCCTCAAATTGTTCCATAAACAGGGTGGTGCAGGCGCCCACCGGTTCCTGAATCTCCTGGACTGCGTTCATGTCCGAGGGGACACTGTGATGGTCCCAGACGTGAATATCCAGGTCTTTTTTTTCAGCCAGGCTGCTCATCCGGTCCAGCCGTTTCCACTGATTGGTGTCCACCACAATCAGACGGGTGATGGCTTCCGGATCGATTTCTTTGAATGAACGGAAGGTAAATAAATCTTTATGAAAGGAGAGAAAGGCCTGAACATTGGGGTTGATCCGGGTGGGTAACACCAGTTGGGCATCCGGATAATATATGCCGGCCGCGACCGTGGAGGCCAGGGCATCAAAATCGCTGGTATTATGGGTTGTAACAATATCCATAAATGGTTTTACCTTCACCGCGCAGTAACTGTCTCCGGCAGTTTTCTGGTCAGAATATCCGCGGCTTCCGCCACCATTTCTTCCACGACCTGGGCGGCGGGTTTGATATCATGGATCAATCCGGAAACCTGGCCGGCAAAACCGCTGACATAGTCTTCCTGGCCGGTTCGGATAAAGCCCGCCAGCAGGGCCGAGGCCAGCAGCACCTGGAACGGAAAGGGCAGGGGTGCCAGGCCGGAGGCGTCCCAGAGCTCGTGGAACCGGGTCACATTGGCCCGGGATGTTTTGCCTGTAAACAGTTTGCTGACCTGGGTGTCTTCGTCGGTTGAGGTAACAATACGCTGTTTGCACAAGTCCATGGCGCCGCCCTCGTTGGTGGCTAGAAAGCGGGTGCCGACCCAGACGCCGATGCAGCCCATGGCCAGGGCCGCGGCCACTCCCCGTCCGTCGCCGATTCCGCCGGCACCCAGCACCGGCACCGGATGAGCCGCGTCAATGGCTTGGGGCAGCAGGGCCATGGTGCCTACCCGGCCCGTATGCCCGCCCCCTTCATGTCCCTGGGCGGCCACAAGGTCGACGCCGGACCGGGCGATTCGGCCCGCGTTTTTGGCGTTGCCCACCACGCCCAGCACTTTCATTCCGACCGCGTGGGCATCTTCCACCATGAAACCGGGATCACCCAGACCCGCCGCGAACAGGGGCACTTTTTCCTCAATGCAGATGGCCACGGCCGCTTTGGGGTTCATAGTGGTGGTGTCGGTAGGCACTTTCAAATCATCCAGCGGCGGGAAGTTCATCTCTTCAGCTATTTTGCGGAACCATTCCAGGTGTTCCGATGGCAGCAGGTCAATCACCTGGGCC
>CAZKYZ010000709.1:0-1683 GCA_964557055.1 uncultured Desulfobacterales bacterium | reverse complement strand
AGATAATTCCGGCAACCCTGGAGGCGGCGCCCTCACCGTCCATGATGGCTTCCAGGATCCCCATTTCCATGCGGGCCGATCCACATTTAAATACACCGGCCGTATTAAAATCCAGGGGGTTCAAATTGCCGAGCATGCCCACAAAATAATTGTTCGCACTGCGCTGGAGGAACAACCGGGCTTCATAATCACCGTTATCGGATGGTGCGGCGATATTCTGTCCGGTAGCAATCACGATGGCACCGATGGCGACCTTTTCTTTGCCGGCCGCAGTTACAATTTCAGCGTTAAAATTGCCCATGAAACCCTGGACGGCGCCCAGCTCTGCTCCGGTATAAACCCTGGCGTTTTCCGCTTGGTGAAGCTCTTCTATCAAACGGCTTACAAATTTACTCTGGTTGGCCTTAACAGCCTTCAAGTCACTTTCCTTTGCAACCAGATACACCTGAAGACCACCTTGGGCAAGTTTGAGTGCGCAGGCCACTCCGCTGGGATTGCCGCCGATGACCAGCGCGGCCGCAGAGACCGGTACATGGATATCTTCCAGGGGTTCCTGCAGCGCCACTCGTCCGGCGCCCATGCGCATCAGGGTTTTGGCTTTTTCCGAGGCTTCTTTTTTATCAAAAGAATGCACCCAGGTGCAGTGATTGCGCAAATTCACAATTTCCATCAGGTAGCGGTTAATGCCACCCCCTTCGGTATGCATGGCAAAAACATCTCCGTGGGTTTTGGGAGAGCATCCGCCGACCAGCACCCTGTTGAACTTTTTACTGCCCAACATCTCCCTGATTCTCACGCCGTCACATCCAAAAGGCGCCAGTTCCACTTTGTTGACATAGGGTAATGAAGCGGTGTATTCAGCCAGCTCACCTATATCCAGCAGCCCGCCGATGTTGGGGCCGCACTTACAGATCATGGCGCAAATGGACGGTTCATCTTCAGCGGTTATGGGTAAATACTCCTTCTCCGGCGGGGGGGCCATGGCCGTGCCCCTGGCCTCGCTCAGCAAAGCCGCCGCATGGGAGGCCGCCGCACAGGCCTGCACGGCCGCATCATCGATTCCCTTGGGTTCCAAAGCGCTGCCGCATACAAAGATTCCTTCCCGGGACGTATGAACCGGATGGGTATCTCCGGATTGTTTGTCGAAAAATCCTAACGGATTTAACTGCACATCAATGTTTTGTGCCAGCTTCCGGGCACTTTCCGAGGGGGCCAGGGGAGGGACCAGAACAAACATATTGACATCGGTCAGTTCGTTTTCCCGGCCGGCTGCTTGATAAGAAATATTAATATTTCCGTCGGTCCCTTCCGCGGTTGCAACCGAATCAGTCGGGACGATCTCAACGTTGGCATCTCGTGCTTTTTTAATAAAATCGGTGTAAGATCCTCTGGAAATATTGATATCTTCATGCAGTACCCGCACCGCTGCATCCGGATTTTTCTCAACGGTATTCATGGCTTCGGTGACGGCGGTCATAAACCCGATGGGTGAGGCGCTGTCCATAACATACCAAGCCACCGTTTGAGGTATTGCGCCGTCATCACGTTTAACCACACCGCCGGTGGGTCCCAACCCTGAAAGCAGACGTTCGTATTCCAGCGCTGTCAGCACATTGGAAATCTTTCCATGGCCGTATTCAGCCAGCCGATCGGTATGCAATTCATCCGAACCGGTGGCAATGA
>CAZKYZ010000708.1:0-1684 GCA_964557055.1 uncultured Desulfobacterales bacterium | reverse complement strand
AATGGTTTCATGGATGTGCCCCGTGGGGATATCATATCCCTGATTTTCAAACGAAATGATTTCGCAGGAGAAAGACAAATAAAGATATTGGTTTCTATTTTAATGGTGGCTGTAATCACCGCATTCGCCGTTCCAGGTGTATGGGCACATAGCGAAGAAGGGCACGCCTGCTTTACCGAAGTCGACGCCAACGGCGATGAAAAAGTAACCCCCGAAGAATTTAAAAAAGTATATGGTACCAAAGAGGTGACGTTTTCCAAAGGAGATACAAACGGTGACGGATATATTGATCATGAGGAGTATGAAAACCTTATGGAAGGCTCTTCCTGACCGTCAGGTGCCGGTCGTTACGGATCGGCGCCCACATTGTCTATCACGATGACTACAGCAGGGAAAATTCCGCGTCTGAAATCGGGCTGTCGGAATAAAAAACGATGCCAGGCAACATGCTGAAACAATTATTCTTCCCAGCTATTACCAAAACGTTTTTAATACGCATTGCCCTGGTGACGGCAACGGCCCTGATCCTCTTCGGTTATGTGCTGACCCCTTTTCGCATCAGCGGCCGGAGCATGGAGCCCACTTACCGGGATGGGTCCTTTAATTTCTGTTTTCGCCTCCACTATCTTTTTTCATCCCCTGAGCGGGAGGATGTTGTCACCATACACCTGGCCGGCGAATCGGTCATGCTGCTCAAACGGGTTGTGGGACTGGCCGGTGATGTAGTAGAGTTCAGAATGGGTCAACTGTTTGTGAATGGCGTCAAAGCCACAGAGCCCTATCTTGAATATCCGTCGGACTGGAATCTTCCGCCTCGTTCCGTTAAGCCCGGCTATGTCTATGTTGTCGGTGACAACCGGAGTGTACCGATCCAGACGCACCAGTTCGGCCAGACACCTGTGAAAAGAATTGTAGGGGTGCCTTTATGGTAAACACTAGAAACGTTGTTATTGCCGTTCTGGTTCTGGCGGCAGGAGCTGCCGCATACATCCTGTTTTCAGACAGCGAAGAAGCCCGCATACGAAAACGATTCCGGGTCCTGGGGGAAACGTTTCAAAAGGACGCCGGGGAAACACAATTTGCATCCGCCCTAAAAGCCGACAGCGTGCGCGATTTTTTTACCGAAACGAGCAACATTAACGCCCCGGCTTATGCCTTCTCCCGAGATGTTGCCCGGAAAGATTTACCCGGCTACATACTTCCGATGCGCGCGCAATACGCTTCCCTGTCGGTTGATTTCACGGACTTCGTGATTGCGTTCCCGTCGGAAAACATGGCTGATGTGGTCGTGACTGCAACCGTGACCGGGAAAATATATTCCGGTGAAAACACCCGCGACATTCAGGAAATGAGCTGCCGCCTTCAAAAAGTGGAAGATACATGGCTCCTGCGGGAAATTGAAATGGTGCAGGTTCTGGAAAAATGACATACAATTTTGATCCGGACAGATGGTACGACAACGAATACGCCGCCATTGCGAAACAGTACCGGAGCGGCACGTTGACAAAAAAGGAATTCGAGACGGCACAAAAAAACCTGGAGGCGCGCCAGGAGGAAATGTGGAAAAGGTTGGACGGGTCCTATCGTATCGATGTATGAAAGCGGAAACAACATATTCTCTCGGAATGAACCTTATCGTTGCATAAAAAACATGGCGAATAGAATTAAAATAGCTGCAATGATA
>CAZKYZ010000707.1:0-1687 GCA_964557055.1 uncultured Desulfobacterales bacterium | reverse complement strand
CCTCATCGGGAGAAACGTGTTAGTGCCCGAGTAAAAGCACAGGGTCAGGTTTTGACGGGCTGTTGCCCAAACCCATAAATATGCTTGATTTTAGTGCAATTTGCTGGTTAAGTACTAGTACACAAACCATCACGGAGAAGTAGATATTATGATGGGTCACCAGCCTGCAAACCAGCCTAAATTGTTTTACAATCGCATCAACCTTGAAAACCGGATTCGTAAAGATCACCCTCTCCGAATAATCGATCAAAAGGTTGATTTTAATTTCATCTACAAAGAAGTAAAAGACTGTTATGGCCAAAACGGTAATGTGTCGGTGCCGCCACCTGTAATTCTCAAAATGATGTTTTTGTTGTTTTTCTACAATGTGCGCTCCGAACGCGAGTTAATGGATACAATCCCGGAACGATTGGATTGGCTTTGGTTTCTTGGGTATGATCTGGATGACCAGATTCCCAACCACAGCGTGTTAAGCAAAGCCCGCAATCGGTGGGGTACTGATGTTTTCAAAACATTTTTCGAAAACATCGTATGGCAATGTGCTCAGGCCGGCCTGATTGACGGCAGCAAACTGTTCATGGATTCAAGCCTGATACAGGCCGATGCATCCAACAATTCTGTGATCGACCAAACCTCATTAAAAAGATATTTGAACAAAAGTTATCGCCTGCTCGAAGACCGTCTGGAAGAACAGCCATCAGAAGTATCCGATAAAAAAGGGGCAACCAATCGTAAATACATCTCAACGACGGATCCGGATGCCTCTGTTATACGAATGGGCGGACGTTCCAAGCTGCGATACAAAACGCATCGGGCCGTTGATCAAAAGGCTGAAGTTATCACAGCCACAAAAGTTACCACCGGTGAAGTCAACGAGGCGCACTGTATGACCGAACTGGTTGATCAGCACGAGCAAAACACCGGCGAATCGACTTCCAAGGTCGTTGCTGACAGTAAATACGGTACGATCGATAATTATCTGGCCTGCCACGATCGTGATATTCTGCCGCATTTTGAGACGGTCGATAAGAACCGATATGGCAAAGGAAAACGAAAAGGCATTTTTGAGCCCAAGGATTTTGAATACATTCCCGAAAAAGACTTCTTCATCTGCCCTGCTGGAGAAGAGCTTAAAAAACGCATGTTTCATAAAAAGCGAAACCATTTTGAATACGCCATCTCTGGAAAGATATGTAACAAATGCAAACTGAAGCCCCAATGCACACGTTCCAAAACAGGCCGAACGGTTAAAAGGCATATCCGGCAGAACGATTTGGACATAGCATTGTCTCAATCTTTGAGCCATGATTCCAAAAAAGATATAAAAACGCGTCAGTCTCTTATGGAACGATCCTTTGCCAGAAGTACTCGCTATGGATTCAAACGTTCCCGATGGAGACGTCTATGGCGCCTTGAAATACAGGAGTACCTGACATCGGCAATTCAAAACATCATGGTTTTGATCAAATCTGTCAAAGAGCGAAAGCCCTCCGGGGCTATCGGTGCTACAGGAGGCAGCCATAGAAACTCAATTGGGGGTCCTTACCATAGGAACAAGGCATTTTGGCCTCATTTATGCGGTTCCTATTAAATTCGGATTGCTCCCGATAATCACTGCATGCTTGGCAGTAAACTGACAGGGTGTTCGGGCAACAGCCCGTCAAGACTTGACCCCTATGTTTTTTCT
>CAZKYZ010000706.1:0-1693 GCA_964557055.1 uncultured Desulfobacterales bacterium | reverse complement strand
ATACGGCTTTATCAATCTTCAGGCTCATTATACAGAACATCTGAAAAAATGCGAATACATTTTGGAAATTCAAATCGATCAATACGCATATTTTGTATGTTGGGTCTGTCCATTTCCGAAATGGTAAACGCTCGGTCCAGGTTGAAAAAGTAGGTGCCATTAAAGCGAAAAGGTGATATGGGGTACGCGAAAATAGCGGAAGGATTTGGTTCCGCAGGGTTTTATGTTTCACAAGAAAACTTCGCGGTTCCTTACGAAACACACAATTCGGTAAATGATATGTATATCCAACAGCGAATCGACATATTGCAGAAAATGTATGCCCTTTTTGACGGGTTCACTCAAAAGCTCGACCTTGCCTGCAAGGCCAAGTGTGCCGACTGCTGCACCCGCAACGTGACCATGACTACCCTGGAGGCTTTCCTGATCCGGCAGTATATCGAACAGAACGGCATGTTTCACCTCCTGACGAATGTGCGTTCCCAGGCGGGGAAAAAGCGTTTTCTGCCCCGTATGAGCATCAACAGCATGGCCAACAGATGCTTAAAGGGGGAGCCGCTGCTGGAGGAAGAACCCCACGATCCCTCCTGGGGCCCCTGTCCCCTGCTGTCCAACGACATGTGCCCGGTTTATCCGGTGCGCCCGTTTGCCTGCCGGATGATGATCTCCACCGCAACCTGCGGCGGTCTGGGGTTTGCCGAGATGGACGAATTCACCGTCACCGTCAGCAATATTTTTTCGCAGTACATCGAACATATCGATATCCGCGGTTACACCGGCAATCTCAGCGACGTCCTGCTTCTTTTCGATGCCGAAATCGAGGTGGACGACTATATCCGGCAGGGCGCCGGAAAACTGGCAGCGACAACTGTTTTGCCGAACCTGCCGGTGCCGGTACTGATGATCCCGCCCGAACACCGGGAGCGGGCGCAGCCCTTGCTGAAAGAGCTGGAGAAGTTGAATGCTTGAAATCCTGCAGAATGAGGATATTGTTCCCCCGGGTATTTTGGTGGAAGCTCTGGAAAAACGGAAAATTTCTTTCCGGGTGGTGAGAACCGACCAGGGGGAAGCTTTTTCGGATGCACCTCTACCGGAAGCAATTGTGGTGCTTGGCGGGACCATGGGCGCCTGTGAAACAGACCGCTATCCATTTCTGGCAGCCGTCCGACATCGGATGATAGCTGCTGTCGAGAAACAGATACCCCTGCTCGGCATCTGCCTGGGCGGGCAGATCCTGGCGGACCTTTTTGGCGGCCAGGTGTCCAGCAACCATCGCGGCGAAAAAGGTGTCCAGGCATTACACCTGCTGCCGGAGGGCCGGAAGGACCCCTTGTTTAAAAACGTTTCGGAGGAATTCATCTCTTTCCAGTGGCACAACGATTCTTTCGATCCGCCCGAAGATGCCACTGTGCTGGCGGAGTCGGAGGCTTGCCCTTTCCAGGCGTTTGTGCTGGGCAAAAACGCATACGGCCTGCAGTTCCACCCGGAAGTGAACCGGGACATGGTTTCCCTGTGGAGTGGGTTCGGAGGAGATAAAAAAACACAGCAGCGGCATCTTTCGGCATTCGCCGCAAGGGAAGTCGAATACCGGCGATTTTCTTTTCAGATTTTTACCAATTTTTTCGATCTTGCCGATCATTGACTGCCGCTGAATCCAATGTTGATAAGCGGCACATGGTCTGGATCCCAATCT
>CAZKYZ010000705.1:0-1695 GCA_964557055.1 uncultured Desulfobacterales bacterium | reverse complement strand
ATTTGTACTTCAATTCCTTTTTGATCACGAAGGAGAGCAAAATCTCGTTTCGCTGCCAGTAGTAACGGCCGGCGATAAACCGGTTCAGTTCAGGGTGAAGGGCGCAGGTACGGACGAGGGCGCACAAAAAAACATGAAATATTTTGAAGCGGTAGTGCCTGGACTGACTTGGCTAGGCCCTGACCAAGTCACCAAGCAACCTTCTCTTCCAGCCTGCTTCAAGCAGGCCTAGACGTAACACTGCGACCGCAAGCGCACAAGCACGCACCAACATGCGCACGCACCAACATGCGCACGCGCCAACATGCACACGCACCACGCGCATCTATCTTGTATTGCAGTGTAGAAAAATACGAATGTGCTTTGTTCAACAACGTGCAACTCCTTCAATCTAGAAATCAATCGCGCCAAGGAAACTCACGAAAATGATACAGTAATAAACGTACAAAATTCTGCAAATGCTCATCACAGTTTCCACGTGTCTGCTGGGTCCAACAAACGTCAAAGAATACAAGCCCTTGCAAGAAGTCCCACATGCATGCGGTAAACAACACAAGTATACGCAGCAAGTTTAATTCATGTTTTCAAGAAAAGGGAACAACAAGTGTTTGCCTGGGCAGTCCCGCTCTATGGTTGTTTGGGAAGAAAGGAAGTGCGCTGTTGTTGGTTGCGTTACAAGTAAATCCAGAAGTCCCGTTTTGCTGCAGAAGTACACAAGCAACAGCAACACTATTCAGGCATTATGCAAGACATAAAATGACTATGGCAAGAAATTAAGGATATACACTCTTCGTGGCTTTGGATGCAACAACGGTTTCAAAGCGCGACAGTTTAGTTGCATGCATTCATATGTTTTAGATTCCTGGTTGTAAAGCATTGCCCTGCACTGTCCAGACCATCATGCTTGCAAAATTAACGTATGTAATTTTGGCAGGCTATTTGCAAATCCGTTGCGAGCAAACCTGGACCTGAAACCCTTTGACCGAACTGCCGTTTGAGTTGCCTCTCAAAAAGCATGCGCCACTCCTACTGCAAACAACAGGACATGTTATCAAGACAAAGGAACCACAAGTGTTACCTTGTGCGGTCCCGCTGTATGGTTGCCCGGGATAAGAGAAATTGCGCTGGTGTTAGTTGTGCTAGACGTGAATCGAGAGAAGCACGGTTAGTCTGCAGAAGTACAGGCGTTAAAATGAAACAATTCAGGAATTACGCCCGGAATAAGTGACTACCGAAAGAACTTAAGGAAATACACTTATGCGTGCCTCTGGCCGAAACCTCTGTTGTTCCTGACAATTTCAACAACTCCCTTACAAGTTCAATAACACGCAGAGCACTACACTTGGGTTACACCCCTGTCTTTTCAAGTGCGGATTGAAAAGTCTTGTCGTGCACATGTCTGTGAAATCATAATCATATATGCAGGAAAGAAACTATGTGCTTTAGCTTGTTATTGAAATTCCGCTGCAAGCAAACCTGGACCTGAAATCCTGTGACCAAACTGCCGTTTGAGTTGTCTCGCCCATAACACATTATTAATGCCGCACAAACTCCTAGCAAAAACAAGTAACAAGCGCAAAGCCTAAGCAAACCCAACAACACACCACTCTGCACAACACTTTCATTCAAGTCTCTTGCGCCTGGAATATAAAACTTCGGAGATTTAATGCCCCCTTCGCCATGCTACTTAACGAA
>CAZKYZ010000704.1:0-1702 GCA_964557055.1 uncultured Desulfobacterales bacterium | reverse complement strand
GGTAGACTTTTAAGAACATGTTTACCATATTCAGGTTGCTTTGGCAAAAGACTTTCCCATGTTTTTTGATATTTGCCGCAACCCGTTCAGGCTCTTGTATACCGCCGGGTTAGCATATCTGTTCCGGCCAACCAGGAAAGAAAAATGATTGTTATTATTGATTTTGGTTCCCAATATAATCAGTTGATCGCCAGGAGAATTCGCGAATGCGGTGTTTTCTGCCGGATTGAACCGCCGACAACGGCCATAAAAACCATCTCAGGCCTGCAACCGGAAGGGATTATCCTTTCCGGTGGCCCTTCGAGTATTTACGAAAAAAACAGCCCCAAAACCGATCCGGCCATTTTTTCTCTCGGTATCCCGGTACTTGGTATCTGCTACGGCATGCAGTTTATGGTCGATGCCCTGGGGGGCCTGGTCGCAAGCAGCACCAAGCGCGAATACGGCCATGCTGAACTCGCCGTCAAAAAGGCCGGGCTTCTCCTGAATGCTATCGATGCAAAAACACCCTGTTGGATGAGCCACGGAGATTCAATCATCAAGATACCCCAGGGATTTACCGTTATGGCATCAACGCGAAACACGAAATATGCCGCCATCGGCAATTCCCGAAAACGTCTTTATGGGCTTCAATTCCATCCGGAAGTCCACCACACGCCGCAGGGCAAAAAAATTCTGCGGACTTTTTTATTGGATATTTGCGGATGCAAAACATCCTGGACCATGAAATCTTTTGCTCACGAGTCCATTTGTGAAATAAAGGAAACCGTGGGTAATAAAAAGGTAATCCTTGGATTGAGTGGCGGTGTCGATTCATCCGTAACGGCGTTGCTTCTTCATCGGGCCATCGGAAAAAATCTGACCTGCATTTTCGTGGATAACGGGCTGCTTCGGTTAAATGAAAGAATAAAACTGGAAATCAGCCTGAAACAGCATCTGGATATCAACATCCGTTTTGTCACTGCCAAACAGCGCTTTTTGCAGGTTTTGAAAACGGTAACCGACCCGGAAAAAAAACGAAAGCTGATCGGGAAAATCTTCATGGAAGTGTTTGAAAAAGAAGCACGTAAAATTAAAGATGTCGAGTATCTGGCCCAGGGCACGCTCTATCCGGATGTGATTGAATCCGTCTCGGCATTCGGAGGCCCTACTTCCGTCATCAAATCACACCACAATGTGGGCGGGCTTCCCAAAAAAATGAAATTGAAACTGGTTGAGCCATTGCGATATCTATTCAAGGATGAAGTACGCAAACTGGGGAAAGCCTTGGGACTTACGGATGCGCTTATCTGGCGACAGCCGTTCCCGGGCCCCGGGCTGGCTATCCGCATCATCGGTGAAATTACGTCAAAGCGCTTGTCCATCCTTCGAATGGTGGATGATATCCTGCTGCAAGAGATTCGGATTGCCGGCTACTACAAGAAGCTTTGGCAGTCCTTCGCGGTTCTGCTGCCACTGAAGAGTGTTGGGGTAATGGGTGACCACAGAACGTACGAAAACATCGTCGCGATCCGTGCAGTCACCAGCCGGGATGCCATGACGGCCGATTGGGCGAAATTACCCCACAAGCTGCTGGGAGCCATTTCCAATCGGATCATCAATGAAGTGAACGGAGTAAACCGTGTTGTTTACGATATCAGCTCAAAGCCACCAAGCACAATTGAATGGGAATAGTGATGATGGAAGACAAATCCTCTGAACG
>CAZKYZ010000703.1:0-1702 GCA_964557055.1 uncultured Desulfobacterales bacterium | reverse complement strand
TTCCCTGCATCGCCACCATTATTACTAAAAAAGCTCTTTCGGACCGGCCGAGAGAGCTTTTTTTCTTTTAAGGATAGAGCCGCGCTGAAAAATAATTGAACGGACATTGGCTCGGTGAAGAGCTCCTGTTATTGCTACGCACTTATGTAGTTACTCTTCATGATCTTCATGGCAGAAAATTAGTATATTTGGTTGTGCAGCCTTCGCGGATTTCGCCACAGGTAAAGATGGGTTGGCATAAATGCCATTTGCAATCGGCAGCGGTGCTCTGCACAATCGCATTTGTTTGTTGCGAGGCCCCCTGTCTCCACATTTACGCTTGAAAACACCGCTAACGGTGTATTATAGTAACGGGTCAGAAACGGGTGGCGGGAGATTCATGTTTAAAGGATTTGAAAAGCTGGTTGAGGAGCGGATTCGCGTGGCTCAGCGCAGGGGTGATATGGACAACCTGGAAGGCCGGGGAAAACCGCTTCTGTTTGAAGATGACAGTCATATTCCGGAAGACCTTCGGCTGCCCTATAAAATATTAAAAAATGCCGACTGTCTTCCCCCGGAAATTGAGCTGCGCAAAGAGATCCAAAAAACGGAAGATCTCCTGGCTGCGATGCAGGATACGGCAGAAAAATACCGTACCATAAAAAAACTGAATTTCATGATTATGAAGCTCAACTCCCTGCGTGATACCAACGTGGATTTTGAAGTTCCGCAACGGTACCATGAAAGCCTTGTCAACCGGTTGGAATCAAAACCCGTATCCGGAGAAAAAGGCAGATAATCAGGCAGGTGTATCGATTATCCGCCGGCTGTCCGACCCAGCCTCTCTCCGCCGAGGGCACGTACACGGAGTTGTTGCCACTTTATCCTCCTATGGCATTTAAAAACAAACAGGACAGCTCCGGCCTGATGAAAAGTGTGGCCGTTGCCTATTTTATCCTGCTGCTGCATATATTTCTTGTGGCCGGTCTGGGAATCCTGGTTTTGTTTTTCAGCGGGATCGTCAATCATTTGTTGTGGATCGTTCTTGGGGGGGGGGTGCTGATTTATCTCTCGGGGTACCTCTTTTAACGCAAGATGAAGAAAGAAGGACGAAGCCTTCAGGAAATCCTTCGATCGCCTTCCTTCGGGGGCCGTAGCGTAGAGATCAGCCTGCTGGGGGGAATGGCCACCGTGAAACTTGGCAAACCGGGGAACATGCCCCCTGCCATTGCCTATTCCGGCGACAAGGATATCAGGCAGATTGAGACGCGACCGGCTTCCCCTGTTCAGGAGCTCTCGGAGCTGGCACGACTGCTTGAAAATGATCTGATAACGACGGAAGAATTCGACACAGCCAAACGAAAACTGTTTCATACAGAATAACGATCCTATTGACAGCAATTCTGGCGGCCATGCTGAACTATGTGAGGGGAGGGAAAAATGAAAAAAAAGCGTATCGCATTGCTTTCTGGCGGAATTTCCTCAGAAAGGGAAGTTTCGATCAATAGCGGGAACCAGGTATTTGAAGCGCTTGACAAGGAAAAATACAAGATTACGCGCTATGATCCCAAAACCGATCTCGGGAAACTGGTTGCAGATGCTGCCGACATTGACGCCGCTTTGATCATCCTGCACGGTCCGTATGGTGAAGACGGTACGGTTCAGGGACTGCTCGATCTTCTGGACATCCCTTATCAGGGTTCGGGAGTGATCGGGAGTGCCG
>CAZKYZ010000702.1:0-1708 GCA_964557055.1 uncultured Desulfobacterales bacterium | reverse complement strand
GGTTGGGTGACAACCCGGATAAGCGTATGACCTTGTTTGTGCAGCGCTTTCATGGCCGGAACAGCGAATTCCGGTGTCCCCATAAAAATGATGTTAAAAGACTGTTTCATACGTTTTTCAACTGTTTCTGCACTCTTTTTTTGTAAAGATTTCTTTTGAGGGCACTGATACGGTCAATAAACAGGATACCGTTGAGATGATCAATCTCGTGCTGCAATACGATCGCCGGGAATCCTTCGGTGTCCACAATTTTTATGCTGCCCGTTTCGTCGATCCCTTCCACCCGAACGCGAAGGTATCGATTCACATCGGCCCGGAAGTCGGGCACGCTCAGGCAACCTTCATTTTCAGACAGCACACTTCCTTCCTGATCAACGATCCGGGGATTGATAAACACTTGCAGGTTGCGTTCATTTTCAACCTGAGAAATGTCATAGACAATGAGGCTTTTCAGGCTCCCCACCTGGATGGCCGCAAGGCCGACGCCGGGTTCCGCATACATTGTTTCCGCCATATCGGCGATCAATCTGTGGATATCTTCCGTGATTTCTTCAATCGGCTGCGCTTTGTTTTTTAGAAATTCATCCGGATATTTTTTAATTTCAAGCACCGTCATTCAAAGAATTCCCACTTTCTTTTTTTTCTGTAAAGGACATCAGTTTCATACCGGTAACCATCATGACAATCAACCCCACAACAACGACCGTACCCACCTGTACCACATGATTCAACAATGTATACCCGGCCGCTTCCTGCAGAGGAACGCCGAAAATAGCCAGCGCAAAAACGCCGCCGGCTTCCCACACGCCCCAAAATCCGGGGACAGAAGGCAAGGCTATAAAAAAACACACAATAATCATGACCGCAAAAATGCTGAAAAAAGTCAGCTCGATACCGGGGCATCCAAGGCTAACCAGATAATATGAAAAAGCGGAAACAATCCATACGACCAAAGAGTAGGAAAAGCATTTGGCGATCTTAACGGGTTTCTTCACAAGAGCAAAACCGGAAGCCGTATTCGTAACAATCCTGGCCAGTGGCTTCAAAACAATATTTTCAATTTTCTGAACATTTGCCTCTTCGAGAAAAGAAAACAACCGCGGTACTTTTTCAATCATTCGCAGAATGATTCGTCGTGAACGGTCATAACAGATCAATGCAACAGCAATGCTAAGCGCAATTGTAATCTGTATCATTCCATACCCAATCATCAACAGCGCTTCTCGATCCAGTTGATATTCACCAATTGTGATCGATAGTTTCGGATCAATATCGATAAAATTAAAAAGCAGCAAAAAAAACAGAAGCAAGCAGATCAAATCCAGTCCTCTTTCGACGATAACCGTAGCAACACCTGTCACTATGGGTATCTGGCAGGTTTTTCGAAGATAAACCGGACGTACCACTTCTCCAACCCTGCCCGGGAGGAGACAGTTGGTCATAAAGGCAATCATCAGGGGATTAAAGGCCTGCCAGAAGGAAATCTGTTGGTAATCGCTGACGATCACCCGCCACCGCAGGGCCCGTATGATATAACTGATAATAGCGGTCAAGATCGCCGGTATCAGCCACCAGTAATTGACGGATGCGATGTATCCGGTAAGATCTTCAAATGGAACACTTTGGAATGCAACATAGAAACCGAGACCGGAGAGAATCAGGCTGCCGCCAAAAACAAAAATCTTTTTCCCCTTCATTTTTCCTTTCG
>CAZKYZ010000701.1:0-1709 GCA_964557055.1 uncultured Desulfobacterales bacterium | reverse complement strand
AGGTTGAAGTCGAGATACCCGAAATCACGAGTTTCACCATGGCGCCGGAAACAGATACCGATGGTCTGATACAGGCCGCCTTTGAAACCCGTCCAGATCTTTTTGCGCTGGAGCAAAGCGTCGCCGCCAAAGAAGCTGCAATAAAGGAGGCGGCATCCGGTAAATACCCGTCAGTGGATCTTAATGCCGGTATGGGAAGCTTGTATGACAATCGGTATGATGAAAATTTTGGGCATCAGTTCGGCGACGATAATATAGATTCTTACGTAGGGGTCTTTGTCTCCCTGCCCATTTTTGACAGACACCTTACCCGAACCCGAGAGAGTCAGGCAAAAATCGACAAACAATCCGAAAATGTGACCCTCGAAAAATTAAAACAACAGATCCGTGAGGAGCTGGGTCAGGCTGCTGCTGACTACCAAACAGCATGTGAATCGATCGTGGTGTCCAAATCCAGACTGTTTTATACCAACAAGGCCTTGGAATCCGTTTTTCAGCGGTACAAAATGGGTGCGGCCAATTTGACTGAATTAACCCAGATCCGGTCCGATCAAGTGGAAGCCCGGAATGAATTGATCCAAGCGGAGATGGATAAAATGCAGAAAATAATTTCCATCTTTTTTTACAAAGGAGATCTTGGGTTGTCCCATCTTTTAAAGGAGAAATTATCATGAAAGTTGTAAAAATAGGCGTAAACTTTTTAAAACTTGCCCTCATGTTCGCAGGTATTCTTTTCATTATACTTACCATTCACCGGTCTTTGGTCGCTTCTTCATATCAAGAGATACCGGATGCATCCCAATTCCGGATGGAAAAAATCAAAAGGGGCAGTATAGAAAACACTATCTCCTGTACCGGAACCCTTTCAGCTGTTGGAACCGTGGAGGTGGGAACACAGGTGTCCGGTACAATCGAAAAAGTATTGGTTGATTATAATGACCGGGTGACAAAAGGACAAATCCTCGCCGAGCTCAATCTGGATACGTTTAATGCAGCGGTGGATGCAGCTGACGCTTCGGTTATCAAGGCCGGCGCACTCTACAAAAAGGCCACAGCCGATTATGAAATGAATAAGCCTTTGTACGAACAGGGACATCTTTCAGCCCAGGAGATCCTTATCTATGAGACCGAAAAGGAGACGGCAAGGGCGGAGCTCCTATCTGCTCAGGCGGTTGTAAAAAAAGAAAAAATCAATCTCCGGAACGCCCAAATCAGATCTCCCATTAACGGTGTCGTCCTCAAACGGGATATCGAAGAGGGGCAGACTGTGGCAGCCAGTTTAAGTACGCCAACCCTGTTCATTATTGCAGAAAATCTGTCAAGCATGGAGATCGAAGCAAGCGTTGATGAAAGTGATATCGGGATGGTAAACAAGGGACAAAAGGCGACATTCACCGTTCAGTCCTATCCTGATGATCTCTTTTACGGAACAGTAACCCAAATACAGATGAATCCAACCGAAACTTCCAATGTAGTGACGTATACCGTTATTGTGGCTGCGCCAAACGAGAAGGGGAAACTGCTTCCGGGTATGACCGCTACAGCAGATTTTGTGGTGGAAAAGGCGGAAAACGAACTGCTGGTTTCAAATGCTGCCCTGAATTTCAGGCTTGATGACCGCAATAACAATGATGATCTCGGCATCTATGTGCTTGATGGGGGCGAACCCAAACGGATTCTTGTTACCACCGGTATCACTGACGGCACGA
>CAZKYZ010000700.1:0-1714 GCA_964557055.1 uncultured Desulfobacterales bacterium | reverse complement strand
TCAATAGTGTCCGGTTAAGAACTGAATAAATTCAGTTGGATATGTCCACTAGTAATTTTGTTTTTGCAAGCATCTGTTGTAAACAACTGTAATAGTGATGTTTTTTCAAAACTAGTCAAACTTAAGATCTGTAGAATTGTGTAAAGACTCAATGGAATTTTCATCCGTTTTTTAAGTATCGCCACGAGCACGTAGACGGAAATGGCGATCCATATTTGAGTCTTAACCGCATTTTCAGAAGTTCCATAAAAAGCTTTGATTCGTAAATGCTGCTTGATCCATTTGAAAAACAATTCCACTTTCCAGCGGCATCGATAAAGTTCTGCAACGGTCAGAGCCGGCAATTGAAAATGGTTGGTTAAAAATATCAGATGACGTTGTTGTTGATCATCGTAAAACTTTATCCGGCGCAGCTTTTCAGGATAGTTCTTTTTCGTATAGAACCCGGTTGGAACAACTATCTGGTCGCACTGCAGGCCAGAATTTTTATCAACCGGATTGGAGTATAAACGACGCATTTTCGTGTTATGTTTTGCCCGAACGATAAAAAATGCACCTGACTGATGGAGCCTATAGAGTCGATGGAAGTCCAAGTAACCGCGATCCATAATGTAAATTGCGCCAGCTTCAAAGACGAGATAATCCAGCACGTTTACTTCATGGATCTTTCCGCTGGTGATATCGATGAAAGAGGGAATGCTCCCTCTCAAATCCAGTAGTGTATGAAGCTTAATAGCACTCTTGGTGCGACGAAATGTGGCCCATGGGAATACCGATAAACAAAGATCAATTACACTGGCATCTAAGGCATAAACGGTTTGGTCCAGTTGAACACCGAAGTTGTCGCCAGCATATAACCACCTGGCTTTGGCAATCAGGTATTGAGCGAAGTCCCGGTATATTCGCCAATCTCTGTTTTCGTTCGCGTCAGCTAATGTACTCCTGGAAATCTTACCATGAAAACCAGAATGATAGAGTTTTTGGTTCATTGCGCGAAGGCAGCACTCTATGTCCCGCAGACTTTCACGGTAGGTCAACTGGGCAAAGGCCATACACAGATATTGATCGAAACATGTAAAAGAACGAACGCGGTAATTACCTTGATACCGCTGAACACAACGACGAAATTGCCGTTTGGGTAAAAAGTCTAAAACTTGGGCGAATACGGTGCTTCCTTGATTCACGGTCGTTCCCCTTTCGCAATGATTGGATTTGTGCAAAAGGTTTAGTATATATCGGACCTGATTTCAAATCGCGGACACCCATTTATTGCCTTTTATCTTAAATATATTAGTTTGTTATAGAGTTTTAACAACACTTTAACCGGACACTACTGATTCATTAATAATATTAAACCACAAAGGATATATGCTCAGAAATTTGACGAAAATACTGTCCGCTTTTTGGGTTTGCATAAAAGGTGCCACTTAGCTCAACTTTGAAACTTATTTTTTATATTCTTATATTACAGATGGTTAGAGCCTTAAAAAGAATTTGGTTGTCAATTAAGTTCAGTCAAGGAAGGAAAAGGTGCGCCATAATGTCATGTCAGACGACAGATCTGTCGCTTTTCAATATTGAATTATGCAGGGAAAAGTAACGGTGCAGTTGAAATAGAATCTAAGGCGCATGCTGTATATTGTGGTTATGATAAATGATTTTCGCTTGCCGATATCATAATAAAAATCGATATATCAGTTTATTGACGATAACT
>CAZKYZ010000699.1:0-1716 GCA_964557055.1 uncultured Desulfobacterales bacterium | reverse complement strand
TATATGCCAGGCGGCAAAATATGGAATTCCGCTTGGAGGAACCACTCTTTATTGAATCTCACCGGTTGAGCATGTACCAGGGGAGAGGAACGGATGTCAGCGTCGTTCTCGACCTGATGATTCATGATATTGATATCATTCTTACGGTGGTTAAATCGGAGCTGAAAGAAATCCGATCTTCCGGCGCACCGGTTATATCCGATCACGTCGATATTGCCAATGCCCGGCTTTAATTTGCCATAGGTTGTGTGGCAAATGTGACTGCCAGCCGAATCTCAATGAAAAACGAACGCAAAATCCGACTGTTTCAGAAAAATGCGTATCTTTCTGTGGATTTCAGTAACCGCGAAATTACCATAATCGACCAGAAAGGCGAACCAGATAACGATGCTTCCATCCCGGGTATGCGGATCAATAAGGTCTGTTTTACCGATACAGATGCCCTGCAGAATGAAATTATTTCATTTGTGGATGCTGCGCGTACACGACAAACGCCCGTTGTAACAGGACAGATGGGGAGGGATGCCCTGCAGACAGCTATTTTCGTCATGGAGCAAATTCGGACCGGTAGCTCGGCTTTCTATAAAGGGTGACATGCAATTGGCGCCGACCGGCAGAAAAGTGATGATAATTGCAGGGGAGGCTTCCGGTGATATGCATGGGGCCAAGCTGGTCTCCGCCATGCGATCCAAAAATCGAAACCTGTCCTTTTTCGGGTTGGGAGACCGGGCCATGAGAATGGCCGGCGTGGACATCCTGATTTCCTCTTCTGAAATTGCGGTTGTTGGCATCACAGAGGTGTTTTCAAACCTGAAGGCAATTTTCAATAGCCTGCGTATTGTTAAAAAGGCGATTCGCGAACAGCGGCCCGACCTATTGATCCTGATCGATTTTCCCGAGTTTAATCTGCATGTAGCCGCATATGCCAAAAAATTTGGGGTTCCGGTTCTTTATTACATTGCACCCCAGGTATGGGCCTGGCGTTCCGGAAGGGTGAAAAAGATCCGGAAGCGGGTGGATCATATGGCCGTGATACTTCCTTTTGAAGAAAACTATTTCAGAAAGAATGGTGTTTCGGTCACCTATGTTGGTCATCCGCTAATGGATGATGGAATGTCCGGGGGAGACCATCCGCCAACGCCAGCCATACGGAATGCCGCGAAACCGGTCTTGGGATTGTTGCCCGGATCCCGAAAAAGTGAGGTCGGGAAACTTCTCACGCCGATGCTGGAATCGGCAAGTCTGCTGGCTCGGCGGTTTGAAAGTTTACGCTGCCATGTGGCCAAGGCCCCCACGCTACATTCAGACTATATCGCTGATTTTCTCAAGCCCTATAACGCCAAACCCAATATCGATTTTTACATTGATGAGCAGGGAGCGCATTCCGTCCTTGCCCGGGCAGACATTGTTATCGCTGCTTCCGGGACCGTAACACTGGAGGCAGCACTGGCGAAAGTACCTATGGTGGTGGTTTACCGCGTATCGTCTGCCAGTTACCACATTGGTAAAAGACTTATCCGGGTTCCGAATATCAGCCTGGTCAACCTGATTGCCGGCAGGGAAATCGTACCGGAACTCATTCAGGAAGCGGCAACGCCGCTTCGTATTGCCAGTACTGTTTACAACATTCTGCAAAACGAGCCTTACCGCAACAGGCTGCAGGGGGAATTTGAAAAAGTAAGATCTCGAATCGGGGGGCCGGGCGCCTCTCGACAG
>CAZKYZ010000698.1:0-1721 GCA_964557055.1 uncultured Desulfobacterales bacterium | reverse complement strand
GTTTCGGGTACGAACCAGGAAGAGCGGCTGCGGAAAATGGCCCATGTCTATCTTGATTTCAGCACAGCGCATAAGGAATATTTTGATATCATCAACTATTTTTTATCTTCCCCGGATGTCATCTTCACAAAAGAACTTAAACAGGAAGTCGATCAACAGGGCGACAATATCATTTCTGTGGTGCAAAAAACCATCCACCAGGGGATTGAAAGTGATGCGTTCCATGATACCGCAGCGCACAAATCAGCCATCATGTTCTGGGGGATGCTGCACGGTCTGGTCCAGCTGAAGAAAATGCGGGATACCCTGCTCAAAGATGAAAATTATGAAGAGTTGTTCGACTATTCCGTTGAAAGATTCATCCGTGGTTTGAAATTCGCTACTGTGTAACAACGCGAATCATCCATTTAAAATTAAAAAGCAAGAAAGCCTAAACGCAAATCGTAAGGGAGGATAGAATGTCAAAAGTGAAAATGACGCCAAGTGAAGCCCTGGTGGAAACCCTGGTGGCGGAAGGTGTTGGAACTGTTTTCGGTATTGTCGGGTCGGCCTATATGGACGCACTGGACCTGTTTCCCGCAGCGGGTATCCGGTTTGTATCCGTGGCGCACGAACAGGCGGCCGCCCATGCGGCGGACGGTATGGCCAGGGTAACCGGCAAACCCCAGGCCTGCATCGCCCAGAACGGTCCCGGGGCAGCCAATTTTGTTTCCGCTGTTACGGCTGCTTACTGGGCCCATTCTCCGGTAGTGGCGATTACGCCGGAAACCGGTACGCTTGGCATCGGAACAGGCGGATTCCAGGAGCTGGACCAGATGAATATGTTCGAGAAATCGACGGTGTATCAGGTTCGCGTAAATCGTCCGGAACGGATGGCGGAGTTGACCCGCCGGGCTTTTTACATGGCCAAGATAAAAAACGGTCCTACCCAGTTGAATATCCCGCGGGATTATTTTTACGGTGTGTGTGAGGACGAAATATACCAGACCATGAATATTTCTGCCGGTCAGGGTTCCAGAAAGGCCCTGGAAGAGGCGGCCAGACTGCTGGCGGCCGCGCAATTCCCGGTTATTGTTTCCGGCGGTGGGGTATCTCAAGGCGACGCTTTGGCGGAAGTAACGGCTATTGCCGAGTACCTTACTGCACCGGTGGTCAACAGCTACCTGCATAACGATTCTTTCCCGGCATCACATCCGCTGGCCTGCGGCCCAATCGGGTATTGCGGATCGAAGGCTGCCATGCGGATCATTGCCAAGGCGGATGTCGTGCTGGCGCTGGGGTCACGGCTGGGACCTTTCGGTACACTCCCGCAGTATGAAATAAAATATTGGCCCACAGCGGCAAAAATTATACAGGTGGATGCGGATGCCGGCGTACTGGGGTTGAGCAAAAAGGTAGATATTGCCAGTGCGGCGGATGTAAAAGAATATGCAACGGTTCTGATCGAACTGTTGAAAGCGGAAAAACCGAATCTGCCCAAAAATGCGAAACGGCTCGCTGAATTCACCGCGGAAAATGGCCCGCGCGACGCCGCTGATTTGGGCCTCGCGTCGATCCATCTCGCTGGCGGGCGGATTGGATACGGCGGGGAGATGCGACTTCGCCGCAAGTTTGGCGAGGTGCGGAATGATTTCGTCCAGGCCGACGCCTCGGATGTACTGCATCACGATGAAGTGAAATCCCTCGTGTTCGCCAACGCCCAACACGGGAACGATATTGGT
>CAZKYZ010000697.1:0-1724 GCA_964557055.1 uncultured Desulfobacterales bacterium | reverse complement strand
CCGCCGGCTGAACAGGTGTTGGATTGTTTGGGTAAATTGGAGTTGTTTCTGCATGACCAGCCGGAACCCACCCCTGCCTTGCTCAAGGCCGCATTGGCCCATGTGCAGTTTGAAACCATCCATCCGTTTTTAGTTGGCACTAACTTGGGGATGGCTACAACACCTTTTTGCGAAAGCCGTTGAGCTGTACGATGTGCCGCTGTTCTTCACGTATAATGCGATCCAGTTTATCCTGTCCGTATTCAGGCGGGACGAAGTCTTTCAAACCCAGATAAAACAGGATGGATTCCTTTTCTAATCCAGTGGCGATATCGATAATTTCCTGGATGGTTTCATTTCCAGTCAGGGAATCTGCAGCCGTTGGACTGCCCTCTCCACCGTGAGTGTCGGCCATGACGGCCAGGTATTGAGCGGTTTCTTGATTGGGATCGAAAACCGTAGCCTGTTTTTCGTTTGGTTTGAGATTTGATCTCATTTTTTTAAAGGTTGACTGATGATGATCCTCCATATTTGCCAGCTGCTCCAAGAAAGAACGGTTGATGTCCTCAGATTGGTTCGCTGCTGCTTTGCGGTAGAAGCTTGCACCGTTGGCTTCAATCCGGACGGCGACTTCAAAGATTTCGTCTGCAGTAAAATTGTAGTCCATTTTTTCTCCTCTTCAATTGCACGTTTTTGTGTATCAACAATCGATTCACAGTTTTGGTTTGTTTCTATCTATGAATAAAATAATGCCTCGATTGTGTTTTGGTCACTTTTTCAAGATGTAAGCCTATTGTATCTTCAGTCGTGTGAAAACTTTCTGAACGAAAAGAGCTGAAACCGAAAATAAATCTGTTTAAACCTTTGTGGCTCACGATGGTGAGGCCTACTTCTTTTGTCTTATGTCAATCTCTTGCATCAATTTGAGAACAGCCAGCTCTTTGGCTTTTGCCTCAACATCCAGAGTTATATCCAGTTTCAGCCAGGATTCCGGGAAATCATCGGGATTGACATAATCATGATGACTTCTCGGGTTCCCAGACCCCCAAGGTTTCAGGGGGCTTGATATATGAAAAAGCGGCTCGCGGTTCCAGGTTTTAAGCGCCCGTTGCGTGGTCTCTTCGACACTTAGACCATCGGGCAGACAGCGATGATGGTGCACGTCGTATACCATTGGTATTGCCAATGTTTCGCAAACCGGCAGCAATTCACGAGGGGTATAAAGCCGATCATCGTTTTCCAAGGTCAGCATTTGGCGAACGTCCTGCGGCAATTTCATGATGCGATCAGACAGGCGCTGCAGGGTTTTGTCTTTGTTGCCGTAGGCCCCGCCAGCATGAATATTGATGACATCGGCTTTGACCCATTTTGCCACTTCCGCCTGATATTGCAGATCGGCGATGGAACGGCGGGTGACATCCGGATTGGGCGAAGATAGCAAAATAAACTGATCGGGGTGAAAGCTTAAACGTAGATGGTACCGGCGGCCGTAGGCACCGCATTTTTTAAATGTTTTTACAATTTTCGTTGATTCGGGCAGCCTTTCGATGGAATAGCCGAACTGTGGATGCGTTTTGAGCGGCAAAATCTGGCTGTTGATACGAAAGGCCTTGATCCCGTTTTGCCGGCAAAAGTGAAGTGCTTCGAGAAGAGAATTCGCATTATGCAGGCAAATACCGGAAAGATGACGATTTTGCTCATCCGACGATAGCTTGCTTACGTATTTTGCTGTCGTACGGCGGAAC
>CAZKYZ010000696.1:0-1727 GCA_964557055.1 uncultured Desulfobacterales bacterium | reverse complement strand
CTCAATGCCGGAGCGGTCCAGTTTGCCAAAGAGAAGAACATTGCCATTTACGCCCGCAGCACCTTTGATCCGGGCCGTGAAACGATCATCCGCCGCCTGTCGCCCGGAACCATTACCGGCGTCCAGGCCGTAGTCCATGAACGGAATATTGAAAAGATCCATCTTGAAGGTGAAGATGTTCTGGAGCGTTTTCGGAAAACAGCCGATTTCCTGGAGTCCGAACAGGTGGCCATAAAGGAAGTGACGGTTTCCTCGCCTTTCGGCGGCAGAAGCGCCAAGGCTTCTTTTGTGGTATCGGCCGACCAGTTCTTCGGTTGGCAACGGATTCGCAAACAATTGCTAAAAAATGTCGATTGGGAGATTTTTTGCGACACGGATTTGGCGGCGGTATCGCTTATCGGGGAAGGATTAAATCACGACAACCTGACCCTGCTGGAAACACTTGCCTTGTTGCGCGACAACGGGATTGACATCCGGGGAATCACGACGACATCCTTCCGGATTTCCCTGCTCGTTCTCCGAAGCAGCGTAGATAAAAGTGTCCGTCTCTGCCATGATCGCTGGATTACGGAAAGATAGGAGAAGGGTTATGGTTTGCTACCTGAAAACCGTCAGGGACGCCCGTGGTATTTTGACCGCTGAACAGCTGAAAATACTGGCAAGTGAAAATCGGCACTGATTCATGCCTATTCACAAATGGCAGGTTTCGGTTCAGAGACGGCCTGAGCGATTGTAACCGGAAGTCCACCGTGGCGGATTGGGGCATTCAAAAGAGCGAAAACGCCGCTCCGGGTCAAAAGATGCCATAAGTGTCCGTCCACAAGCGGTAGATTTTGGTTCGGAGCAAGGCCTGAGTGATTTTGAAACCGGAAGCATAGCGAGCTATGTTGAGGATTTCAAAAGAGCGAAAACGCAGCTCCGGGCCGAAAGATGCCGTTTGTGGATGGACACTAGTTAATGGTGGAGACACGATCCTTCAACTTCTCATAAATATCCGGAAAACGAGATCTAAATTCTTCCAGATCCTCTTCGACAATGGAGGGATTCTGAAAAACGTCGAGCCGGTAATTGTAGGCATCCCCAATCCTGCTTGTCAGCTCCAGGTTATACACACCCATGTGGTACAGTCGACCGGCAGCGAAATCATATGATTTGTAAATATTAAAAACACTTCCCGCTGCCGTAGAGCCCACTGCAAGGCCGATGCCGTCGACACTGTAGGCCCCCGGCTTCAGCAGGGTGATAATAATCTCGTTGAAATAATTGGCATCTTCTCTGGGTACCCACCCTTCTTTTACCCGGGCGGCAACCACGGGACTGCTTTTGTCCTGGTGGTACAGTTGCTGGAAACCGCCAGTGTGCATATCGTCTGTCATGGAAATGCTGTAATACGGAAAATGTCCGTCTCTCGATTTTGTCTGATCGATAATCCGTGTGTGCCAGATTACAACGGCATTTCCTTGAATACTCGCTTCGTCCAGTTCCTCCTGTTCCAGATAGGTGACTTCCGTGCGGCAACTTAACAGCAGAAGTGTTATGATCATACCGAGAATACAATTTTGAAGCAAAATCTGAAAAAAACGCATGGCCTCTCCCTCCCCTTGATTACATCAGCGCAACGGATGTATAAATTCCGTTTTTTTTGCATTCAACGCCTACGACACTACATAGCACAGGTTCCCCAAATAACAAATCTGATTGATTGATTTTATGCGAAAATATCGTAT
>CAZKYZ010000695.1:0-1730 GCA_964557055.1 uncultured Desulfobacterales bacterium | reverse complement strand
CGTAAAAATCGCTTCATTGATAAGTTGGATTTTAAACCGGAACGATTTAAGTAACCATAATTTTTAGTTTTGCAGCTTACTTCTTTTCCTACTCATCCTTTTCTTTTAAATCTTTAACCAATCCCGCATACTTTCTTTCTACCTTAAAACCGAAACGGTAAAAATATTCCGGGCGGAAAAAACCAGTTGTGACATGAGTAATTTTTTCGTCGCGTAAGCGATTAAAAAATTCATTGATCAGCCCATCGCTGATTCCTTTGCGTCTTAGTTGTGAGGAAACAACTATTTTTTCCATATACGCCGTATGCTCATCCAGAGATTTATAAAACAGTCCGCCTATTACAAAACCCCGTTCCGAAACTGCTACCATAAACCGGTGCTCCGGGTTAAAATTTACCGGCAAATTGGCCTCCAAATAAAGCTGGTGTAAACGGGATATTTCTTTTGGTGATATTGGCTTGCGTATCATATAAGAGGCCCCATCGTAATCTTCAAGTGAAACGACCACATCGGCAATGGATTGGGTTGTCAGTAACAATGCCGAATCGTCCGGTTTTAAATGTGGGTAGCTCAGGCGACTTAAAAAGTACTCTTCTTTTTCGCTAAGGGTAAACTCTTTCTGTATTATTGAGATCGCTTCTAATATTTCTTCATGAGAAAGGTTTCGATTGTGTTGTTGACGAGCAATTTCAATTAGATTTTCTTGTATTTCGATACGTGAATTTTTAAAGACTGTTGCCAGGAAAAAACGTGTGCGCGTTTCCGGCATCTTATGTTCCAAATCCTGCAACTGGTAAGTATCGAACATTTCGTTTAAAGTTTGCGCCTGTGCCGGAAGGGATGCATCGCTGCTTAATGCAAACCAGCGATGAAAACGTTGAATGGCAAAGTGCATCGGCCTAGGGATGAACCCGTCCTTTTCGATCATATCTAGGAAACGGATAAGCTCCCTCTTTACCTTTTTGTCACAATTCATATCAAAACCGATTAAGGCCTGTTTCAGTAATCCGACACCTTTTTCTTCCCCCTCACTGTCTAAAATACCAGCAAACAAATTTTCCATTATATGCGGCTGTTGGATAAAGGGATAACGTTCTTCCGTAATCTTAATGAACTGCTGACAGAACCGCTCCATCAATCCCAAAATTCCCTTACTTTCAATCCGTTGTGCGATGGAAATAATGCGCATTCCTGTCTGGTAATCATGTAGTGGGATTGCAATATTTTCGGCCGTTGACTCAACTAACTCCAAGGTATATCCGGTTCTTCTCCAAAAATTTACATAGGCAGAAATTGCCGTTCGGACAAAAAAAGGCCAAATATGATACAGCCTGTCGCGGTTCTCAACCAAGTCCTTCCGCAGCGTACGTTCAAAAAACCGGCTAACCGAGTCTCCGGGATAATAATCTTCCGTCCACATATGATATTCTTCCCAGAACCCGCCAAAATCCTCAATAAGCCTGATGCCCTTTGCGGGTGCGCCGGCATGGATCAACCAGTTCATTTCTGCCCTGGTTTCTTCGCTTACTTGTTTCTTACTGTGGTTTAGTACAATATCAAATGAGCCCTGGTAGCGCGTTTGCACAGACACCCGGTAAACCAGCTTATCATCCTCTTCATCCAGAACGCTGACCCAAACACCACCGGGTGGAATATCGTACAAGCGCACCATTGTTCCTTCACTAAATAAAAATATGGCTTCTCTAATTAGTGATGTATTCGAAAAGGCG
>CAZKYZ010000694.1:0-1730 GCA_964557055.1 uncultured Desulfobacterales bacterium | reverse complement strand
TAGGATGGGTCTATTAAAACCTAAAGCGGGCTTTGACTCAGAAGCGCGCCGCTAGTGTAATTGCGAATACTTTTTCTACTTTCCTCATTTGTATTTGGTAAAAGGAGAATACGCATCATGAACGACATTGGCAAATCCCCCGCCGTGGCTCAGGCCCTGAAGTTTCTCCGGCTGAATCTTCAAAACGGCACATGGCCGCCAGGCTGCCGGCTCCCGGTGCACAAAGCCCTGGCGGAAATGTCCGGGATTTCCCAATCCTCCCTTGGCAAGGCTCTTGCCATCCTAAAACGTGAGGAACTGGTGACCACCATCCCGGGCGGCTGGATCATGGCCGGAAAACTCTCCGACGCCCCGGTTCCCCCGCCCGAGGAAAATCCGGATCGCAAAAAATGGCAAAGGGTGAAACGGCAGCTGGAAAGGGACATCTTTGCCGAAGAATTCGCCGCCGGCAGACGGCTGCCCCCCTTTAAAACCCTGGCGGAAAAATACGACACTGTCTATCATACGTTGAAGAAGGCCGTGAGTTCCCTGGTCGATGACGGCATCCTGGTGGGGAAAAGAACCCGGGCTAGGGTTTTCCATGCCCTTCCCGACGACCATCAGAGCCAGATCATTCTTCTGGGCCAGGGTAGCTTCAACCCAAACTCCAACCATTTCCTGCTTTTACCTAGCCACCCCATCGAAGCGATTGTCCTCCGCGAACTGGACCTTGAGAGCCAGCGGAAGAACATCATCCTGACCCCGATCTGTTTTGGCCCATCCCTCTCCGCCTCGCTGGGGGAGATCAAGGGCAAAATCCTGGGAGTCGTCGTTATCCCCACCCCGGATATGTCCTCGGTAGAACTGGGGAGCCTGCTGTCCAATCACATCGGTTCTGGCCTCCCCATCTGCATCTTCGATGCCGATGGCGGCCTGCACAAAAACCTGGCAGATTTCTCCAACCGCCGCATCCGGTTCTTCCGCCTGGCCGGCGCTTCCAGCGGAAGAGCCGTGGGCGAATACCTGCTATCGATGGGGCACCGTCGCATCGCCTGTATCTCCCAATTTTCCCGGGAAAAATTCAGATTCGTGGCAGAGCGCTTTGCGGGCCTGGTCTCGGCCTGGCGCGCCGCCCACCTGCCCATATCCCACATCACCTTCCGCTGCCCGGAAAGCATCGGCCTCACTCCAGCCGCACCGCCAGACGTCATCAAATCCATGGCAAACCCGGAAAACATCATCCTGACTCCGTCACAAATGGAATGGATCTTCGACGAACTCCGGCAAGATCCCGAGATCACCGCCTGGGTCACCATCAACGACAACCTGATGGTTCAATTGATCGACTATTGCGGCAACACGCCCTGGATTAACCGGATTTCCATCGTCAGTTTCGATGATCTGCTCGCGGCCACGTACCTAGGCGTCACCAGTTTCAATTTCAACGTTGCCCGCCTGGCCGATGCGATGCTTGCTGCCATCCTCAGCCCCCCCCATCTGGGCGCACGCATGGCCAATGTCCTCATCGAACAGCCGGGGCAAATCGTCGTCCGGCGCTCGTTTTTCCACATTTTGACGGAAGAACAGCAAGGGTCTTCGGGAATATCCTGATTAGGCCCGCACACTGCCATACTCCAAGCGTTTCCGGAATCTGGGCACGGTGGATCCTAACGCGCCCGCCCCGCCCTTGAAACATTTAGCATTCAATACTATTATTGTTATAATGATTACGCTTTGGATCGCTCCGGATG
>CAZKYZ010000693.1:0-1735 GCA_964557055.1 uncultured Desulfobacterales bacterium | reverse complement strand
TTGGAAATAATCAGGTCGGCATGGTTGTCTGCCACCGGGAGATGTTCAATTTCACCCAGCCGGAACTCTACATTCTCCGCCTTTACTTTTTCCTTATTCAGCCTGGCCCGGGATACCATATCCGGGGTCATATCCACTCCGATTACCCGGCCTGTATCCCCAACCACCCGGGCTGCCAGGAAACAATCAAATCCGCCCCCGGAACCAAGATCGACAACCGTCTCACCGGACTTCAAAGAAGCAATTGCCTGCGGGTTACCGCATCCCAACCCAAGGTTGGCACCTTCCGGCACACTCTCCAGATCCTCCTGGGAATAGCCCATGAGGGACGCTATCTGCTCAGGACTGATGCTGGTTTCACCACAGCTGCAGGGTCCCTCCTGGGCAGGTGCGGCTTTGGATTCGGCACCGCAGCAGGCACCCTGGGCACCGGCGTTCAATTTCATGCCGCCGGACCTGGCGACATCACCATAACTCTTTCTGACCGCTTTTCGGATCTCTTCTTGTACACTCGTTTCCATTTTCTTTCTCCTCCATGGCTGTTTCTGTAGATACCGGTTCGCTATGGGCTTACATGCGCACACTTGCACGTGTTGGGATAAAAAAATACCGCTCCTACTGGCAACACATGGGCCCACACTCATCGATACATTTTTTGGTCAACTCCGTTATATTAATAAATCTTTCCAGGAACATCCCTGCATTGACACTATAGAACATGTGGCGGCTCTCTTTTTCACAGGTAAGAATGCCCACTGCCTGCATCAAGTTCAAATGTCTTGATATAACGGACCGATCCTGGGGCATATTTTCCGCGATGGTACCAATATCGGTCCGCCCGTTCAGCAGGATGAATCTTAAGATCTGAATCCTGACCGGCTCGCTCAGCGTTTTGAAAAACTTCGAGTCCAGCACATCCACCAGCTTATTCGCGATTTCAAGCTGCTTTTGGGTATAAATTATTTCCATGTAGTATTCATTAATGCACACTTATGCACATGTCAAGGAAAAGTTTCGCCTGGCGGACATTGCCTGGGCCAACAAGGGTCGTGGTAAAGTGCTACAGCTTCACCCTTGTCACCCGGGCAATGAAAGCATCAAGCTCGCGCAATAAGCGGACTAAGCGGAAGGGGCAATCAGCGGCCGGACATCGACAATCTTGAATCGAATGGCAGCCTGGATCGCGTCGGCGGATTTATTGCCGGCCACTTTGCGAATATTCGCCCGGAATGAATCCAGCACCTCTCCGTACCTTTCAAAGGATTCCACCTCAAGATAGAGCCGGACCCCTTTCCAGGTGGCGGGGCCGTCTCCCGGTTCAACCACAATGAAACTGGCCTTGGGGTTTTCCTCCAGATATTGGGCCGACCGGTTATCGCCAATGGCCATAATAATTGTATCTTCGTCTATCATGCGGGGTGAACCGAACACAGCCACATTCACGTCTTTATCATTATTCGCAGTGGCCAGAACGCCGATCCGGGTCTCTTTATTAAACATCTTCATGACTTGTTTTCTATCCATTTTAACCCCCTTTATGTCTGCAATGAAATGATGGGTAATTATTTTTTATTGCGTTAATCAATGATGAAATCGATAATCTTGTTCAATATTCCAGGTTTCCTGGGAGCGTCTGCATCCGAGTCGGGTGATACGATCCGGATAGATATCCGCTTTCCATCCGCCCAGGGCCACCATGCCGCAAGAATTAGTACGCTAGCTTCCGGGCCTGAAG
>CAZKYZ010000692.1:0-1739 GCA_964557055.1 uncultured Desulfobacterales bacterium | reverse complement strand
GTATCAATTCCTTCCATGGTAGGCGTGTTACCGGGTTTAAAAACGATACGAAATGAGGTGTAACCGGAGCATGAGGGACAATCATCAAGCGGTTATTCTGGGTTATGATGCCGTATCACCGCTCGGTACTGAAATGAAATGCCAGTGGGATCGAGCGGCGAACGGAGAGAGCGGCATTTCAGACCTGACGCGTTTTGCGCTTCCCGACAATTTTCCGGTCCGCATTGCCGGCCAGGTGGCGGATTTCGATGATTCACCTTACGCTTTCTTGCGACCGAGAGCTATGGCCCACTGGAAATCGCCGATATTCCGGTATGCCATGCTGGTTACCCATCGAGCGATGCAGAAAAGCGGAATTGAGATAAACAGCGAACTGGCGCCGCGTGTTGCTGTGACCTTCAGCTCTGCCGTGGGAGGCCTGGACATGGTGCTGGCGGCGGACAGGCGGATGACCCGAGATGCCAAACTGCCGCACCCGTTTACCAATCCCAACTCCTGCATCAATATGGTCGGCGGAAAGATTTCCATTTTAACCGGTGCCACGGGACCTATTCTTTCGACCATAACCGCTTGTGCCACAGGTGTAACATCCGTTATTGTGGGAGCCATGCTGCTGCAGCAGGGCCGTGCGGATGTGGCTATTTGCGGAGCCGTTGATTTCGCTTTGGTGGAACCAATCGTGGCGGGCTTTGCAACCATGAACGGTGCCTATATCAACAAGCCGAACCGGAAGCCGGAAGACCCCGCGACAGCCAGCCGGCCATTTGCTTTCAACCGTCGCGGTTTTGTGATCTCGGAGGGGGCCGGGTGCATCATCATTGCTACCCGGGAATTCGCCTGCGCTCACGGGTTGGATTATAAAGTGGTAATTGGCGGGTGGCAGATGACCTCCGATGCCTATCATTTTGTTGCCCCCCGCCTGGAAACCGTTGCCCGCTGCATAGCGGACAGTGTGGTTGACGCAGGGATCGTTACGGCTGATGTCGATGCCGTTAACGCCCACGCCGCATCGACCAAAATTGGAGACACCGTCGAGCAGCTCGCCCTTAAAACGGTATTTGGCAAAACGATTCCACCGGTTTCGGCCAACAAGTCCATGATCGGCCATGCCATGGGGGCATCCAGTGCCATTGAGACCATTTTTGCGATTGAGGGAATGATAAAGGAAACCCTCCTCCCCACCATTAACTACCAGCCGGATCCGGAACTACCGATTGATTGTGTCCCTGAAGGAAGACGGTCGCTGGAGCAGGAGTTTATACTCAAGAACGCATTTGGATTCGGAGGGTGTAACGCATGTGTCGTGTTGAAACGAATTGTGTAATCCCTATGGTTGCATAAACAAAACAGGCGAAGTATATATCTGATCGAAATCACATTACATTTTAAAGAATCGGGCCACTGCCGAAGATACAGGGGTTTTTACGGATAAGCGAGAAACCAGCAGTTCATCGGCATCACGAAATAAACGGATTCAGTGTTGAAGGCACCCAGCAACAGACGCGTCTTTGTTATCGGATATGGCGCAGCCACGCCTCTTGGCAAAACATTCCCGTTAACCTGGGAGAAAGCGGTACAGGGTAAGGCTGGTTTCCGCAAGGTAACGAGATGCCGCGTTGAAACGCTATGCGATGTGGTCGGTGAAATACCGGATTGGAATCCCGGTGAATTGGATTTCGTATTACCCAGGGAGGTTTATCAATGGAATGCCGATTTTATTTTTCTGACAATGGCGGTCT
>CAZKYZ010000691.1:0-1744 GCA_964557055.1 uncultured Desulfobacterales bacterium | reverse complement strand
TTTACAGCCACTTTCGCTCTCTTCGCCATGTTTTTTATGCAACTATAGGGTAAATACCGATTACGACTACTCGTTACTTGGTTGATAGGTTAATTCGAAACACCTTGACAATAGGGTTCAAGTGAACGGCTAAAACAAGAGCAAAACCTATATTTGTTCCATACTTAAGGAAATCGCAATCGCCTCCGGCGATGAATAGCTTTTGTTCATTTTCGATTTTTCTCCTCACTCCTTACTCTTCACTCCTCACTGCCCCTTCAGCCTGCTCTCCGCTCTCTGCGCTTTGCTCTATGCCCTTTGCTCTCTGCGCTTTGCCCTTTCTACTCACTACTTACCACTCACTGTCCTTTCCCTAATGCTTAAAACTCCGCTGCCCGGTATATACCATGGTTACGTCGGCCTCGTTGCAGGCTTCGATGGACTGGTAGTCGTTGGTCGATCCGCCGGGCTGGATGACACAGGAAATCTTTTCGCGGATGCCCACATCAATACCGTCCCGGAAGGGGAAAAAGGCATCACTGATCATGGCTGCGCCGATCAAACCACCGTGTTCTTGCGCCACGCGCTGATCGATGGCGGCCTTCTTGTCATCATCGGCGAGATCATTGTAAGCAATACCGTTATCCTCGTAGCAGTAACGATCAGCCAGCTTTCGGTAAGCCTTGTCCCTGGCGATCTCGGCCACACCAACGCGGTCCTGCTCACCGGTCCCGATGCCCACCGTTACCAGGTTTTTGGTATAGATAACGGAGTTGGAGGTTATTCCGGACTCGACCAACCATCCAAACAGCATGTCGTCGTATTCGCGGTCCGTAGGCTCCCGTTTGATTCGGTAGGCGGTCCCCTGGTAGTCGCAGGCTGCCGGTTTCAGGTTTTCACGCGAGCGGGCCGCGGGCACGAATGACCACTGGGTGATGATGCCGCCGTCGATGAGGCTTTTAAATTCCACGCAGCGTTTGCCGACAAAATCAGTCAGTCTTTCAATATTGTCGATCTTTACGACCCGTAAATTTTTCTTCTTTCCGAGAATAGCCATGACGCCTTCTTCAAAATCCGGCGCAACCACGACTTCCGAATACTGATTGCATACGGCCTCCGCCGTGGCCCGGTCCATGGTCCGGTTCATGGCGATGCATCCCCCGAAAGCCGCCACCCGGTCGGCCATATTGGCCTTGAGGTAGGCATCCTCGAGGGATTCTGAACAGGCGACGCCGCAGGGATTGTTATGCTTGACGATGACCACCGCCGGCTTAGCCGTAAGGTACCGAAGAATGTTGAGCGAATTGTCCGCATCGGTGAGGTTGGTTTTGCCGGGATGTTTTCCGGACTGCAGCAGCTCGATATCCGATGCCAGGTACTGTCCCGGCTGGATCGTTTCGGTTTCCCCCAGGACCAGGTTCCCGTTGACCATTCGGTAGAGGGCGGCCTCCTGACCCGGGTTTTCCCCGTAGCGAAGCCCCTTGTCCTCTCCCTCGATGTTCCAGGTTACCTTCTCGTAAAAAAGGGTCTGCCGGCTGTTCTCATCCACAAAACTGACTTCCATCCTGGGCGGGAAATGGTCGTTCACGATCGTCCTGTACATTTTTTTCAGATCTTCAGCCATCTTTTCCCCTCTCTATGTGTCATTATTTCGTTTGGTTGCCTCGATAAATGGAACTTCTTAAAACATGTTAATTAGCCATGGATTGACATGGATATTTTAAATTTTTTTTATTTGACACAGATGAACACAGATACACACGGA
>CAZKYZ010000690.1:0-1750 GCA_964557055.1 uncultured Desulfobacterales bacterium | reverse complement strand
TTCAGCTGGTTATAAAATCCAACCGTATTCTGACGCTGTAGGATTTTTAACTGGTAATTATCATCGTCTTCGATTATGGTTGGATTACGAAGTCTAACCAAAAAATCGAGAAGATATAATGGTAACAATAACGGAAAAACCAAGCCCCAGGAAAAATCGGACAATATGTATTTCATTTTCTCAAGAAATATACCATGTTATCATCAATGACAGCTTACAATTTAGAAATTACCTTGATAATTTGGCAAGGCTTCATCCTGAGCTTTTTCCTGATAATTTTCATGATGGTTACAGAATGAAAGAAATTCGTAACTCCAAGAAATTAAAGATTATAATCCGAAGGATCTCCATCAGTGGAATCAGCTATACTGTTCGGCCCTCATTTGTTATGCCATACATGACTGGTATGGTTCAAGATGTCGAAATCCCATTATTTCTGAGAAAATTTTCTGTTCCATTCTGGGCTTTGAGCCGTTGTTATGGAAAAAATTCACAATATTGGTATCGTCTTGAAGCATCTCTCGGTCGAAACAGCTTGGTTGGAACAACGATCAAATCATCTGAAAAACTCCCGGATCACGTATCGGCAGATGAAAAGCATACACGCCTTTCCGGGCAAAAAACCTATGTGGCAACAACCGTGGGCGGCAACTGCATTCTTGGAGCTTGTGTTTCTATTGCCGCCGATCAAGAAAATCTGCAACGGGCATACGGGGTTTTTAAATCAGAAGCGCAAAATATCAAACCCGACTATAGTCCAAAGACCGTAAATACTGACGGATGGTTTGCCACAATCAATAGTTGGAAAAATTTGTTCCCATTTATTACGGTAATTGCGTGTTTTCTGCATATATTCATTAGCATTCGAGATCGTTCAAAGAAAAAATACAAAGAGATTTTTCTTCAAGTTTCCGATAGACTGTGGGAGTGCTATAGGGCAGAAACAAAGGTCGCATTTTCACAAAGAGTTCGTAGGCTCTACGAATGGTGTTGTAAGAAAGAAGTTCCATCGGTTATTTCGGACAAAATCAATAAGCTTAGAAACAATATCACATCGTTTACTGATGCGTATCGCTTCACCAATGCTCATAGAACCAGCAATATGGTTGATCGTTTGTTACAACGGATGGATCGTCACCTTTTCAGCACCCAGTTTTTTCATGGTAATGAGACGACTTCGAGTCAAAATATTCGAGCTTGGGCGCTTATTCAAAATTTTGCACCATGGAATCCATATACGGTAAAAAAATACAACGGAATCAATAGTCCCGCTGAAAAACTGAATGGATTTCAATACCATGACAACTGGTTAGAAAATCTATTAATTTCAGCATCCTTGGGTGGCTATCGAGACCCTCCCCCAAAAACGGGATAATGAGTTTTTATCCTCGACAATCAAAATGCGATACGTCGGTTGGTCCGGTTCAAGCCCAACGACCCGGCGAACATTCATTTCGACCCGGATTTCATTTTTATCCGGGGGATCGGCCCGGATGCCCATCGCGGTCGCCTTCTGAAAAGTTCGAGAGCATCCGGGCTGCTCGTGCTGGTGGTTACGTCTAACTCCGGGGACCGGAGGAACTGTTTCCGTCACACTCGCAATGGCGATCTCGTCGTCGACAAAGAGCATCCGTTCGTCGCCAGTGGGGACGGCGGCCTTGGTCCCGCCTTCCGGCGCTTCCATTTTTTCGACGATCGGAAAAAAATCCGGAACGTCGAGCCCTTCCCGGGTTCGCTGTACACGGAGATT
>CAZKYZ010000689.1:0-1751 GCA_964557055.1 uncultured Desulfobacterales bacterium | reverse complement strand
CTCCGGGGAATGCTTCAGCCGGTAGCCTTTTGGTGTGGATTGAATGCCGTATCCCAACGCCTGCAGGGCCTGGATGTGCTTCCAGACGGTCACCCGGGATACGGACAGCCCCCTGCGGAGCTGTTCACCGGAAATGACGTCGTCGCTGTCCCGCAGTATCTTGAGAATAGTGCTTTTCATGTCATTCAAAGTTACAAGTGGTTATGTTTTCCGATACTAATTGCGCAAAGTGTATTTTTCGGGTGCCGGAACCATTACGTTAACCTTAAGGAAAGATATGGTTAACGAAAAAAAGATGCTTTGTCAATACACTTTCAGGGGCAGGATCGTCGAACTGGTTTGGGAACCACTATGGCTGATATCGTCTGTTTCCGTTAATTTTTTTGAACCTTTTTCGAAGATACAGGGGTTATGCGGAAATACAACCGACCTATAGCGTCGGTGACGCAGCAAATCCTATTTGAAGTATTTAAATGCATATATCGGAATCGTAAAAATGTTCAGAAACCAGATTGCACAGATCCAGCCTACCTTAGTACCGCTGGAGAATTCTTCCTTTTTCGCTATGTGAATAATTTCGTAAACAATAAAAAACCAGATTCCAATGACAGACAGAAACAGCAATCCCACGGTTGTGGCCACATACGGGATCAGTTGAGATGGTATTTCATCCCCGGAAGAATTTGCCAGCAGCAGGAAAAAGACGGTGATGGTTCCAATAAAAAGCAGGGGTGAGGCAAGGCTTAGAAATTTCAGAATCGTGTTTTTCATAAAATCGATTACCTCAGCACTCAGCGCAGGGGCGTGTCGAGTGCACGCCCCTCTACAGCTGTTGTTCAATAGATTGAAACCGACCTTATCAGGTCGGATCAATCCTTAAAGGTTCGGCTTTTATGATGCTTTTACGATAAGCCCCTTTTTGTCCGTAAATTTGCCAACTGCGATCATAATAAGATCAATTAAAACCCAAATCCCCAGACCTCCCAAAGTAATCAGCATCAGTATACCTGTTCCTACCTTTCCTACATAGAATCTGTGGATACCGAATCCCCCGAGCAAAATGCATAGCAATAATGTTGGAACAAACCCTTTTTCACTTTTTTCCATGCTTGTCTCCTTTCTCTTTTTTGCCGAACATTCATGATGAGTAGAACTCCTCCGGGTACAAGGATTATGGTGTTTCAACAATTTCTTTCGTTAGCAGTGTTTGTGTCAAACTACTTTTCAGAATGAGTTGTGTTTTATTTTTCCATAAAGATACCAAACATAGTAAAAACAAGTGTGCTTATCAAGTAATTTTGAATTAAAAGGTCCATGTTGTCAATAGATATGAGCATATGTTCTATAGAAAAATTAAATTTAGTTTGATCTAAGCCCTCCACTTCTGGTGGATGACCGTAAAAGGTTCTACCGGTGCAGTGAGAGGTGAGAGGGCGCTGCATGATGCCTCCCGCTCTGTGGGAGGAGCTTCAGTTGTGGCTTTTATTTGTGTTCCAACAAACGGTCACCCAGGAGACGGTTAATTCTCTGTTGCGTATTTTTCCGGAAACCATATTGCCGGATTCTCGCAACGATTTCCATATTCCGCTTTTTATATTTTTCATATCCAAAACAATACATGTAGTAATTTAAAAAAATCCGATACAAAATGTGGTATGTGGAAATTGATACTATTGACGAAGATTGGTGTCTGGTGCAAGATGTGGTCTGTGCTGGCTTTCGTTGGGAAAACCGGCGCAATTGGTTTAAAA
>CAZKYZ010000688.1:0-1753 GCA_964557055.1 uncultured Desulfobacterales bacterium | reverse complement strand
GCCCTGAGGTCCATGGTACTGGGAAGTGTGGCGACGAAACTGATCGAAAGTATAACGTTTGCCCCTTTGTTGATAATGGGCAGACAAAAGCGAACCGGGAAAGTCCTGATCGCCATGGACGGATCAGACGGTGCCATGCGTGCTTTGGATTTTGTGGCGGAGCAGTTGGGTGGTTTTGACTACGATGTACGGTTGATTCATGTCATCAGAGGCAGCAGTGATATCGCCCGTAAACACCCCCATCTCAGTACCCCTGAAGAATGCCGCAAAATGGCCCATGATATAATCAAGACCGTTTTCAGCGGAGCCCGTACACGTCTGGTTGCAAACGGCTTCAGCAGCAATCAGATATCCGAAACAATCATAACCGACGTATCTAGTCGTGCCGGCGCCATCGCCAAGATCGTCAAGGATGAGGGATTCGATACAATCGTTATTGGCCGGAGAGGAATATCACGACCACGTAGTTTTGCCATTGGCCGTGTATCCAACAAGGTCATTCATATGGCTCGCCAATTCAGCGTATGGGTGGTCGACTGACCACAAGCAGCAGAAAAACAGGGATATGGTTCATCCCAATTGAAAAGGAGGATGTGTGATGACGGTTAATCGTGAACATGTAAAGTATGTCCCGGGTATGTATGCGAAAATACGGCCCAGTGCAGCCCAGATGGTCGACGAGTATTTTCGTGATTGGGAGAAAAAGCAGAAGAAGGGCCGCGCCACACCCATTCAACCCCAACCAGCGATCTGCCTGTCACGCAAGATCGGTGTCGGTGCGCTTGAACTGGCCGACATGCTCGCCGAACGCTTTGGTTTTCGCGTTGTGGATAAAGAGATTGTCGAACAAATCGCCAAGAATACCGAACTCCTCCAGAAGACAGTGGCCTATTATGACGAACGGTATGCCGATAAGATTGAAGAACTAATGTCCTTTTTGTTTAGAGAAAAGTCCTTCATTATGAGTGATTATGCCAGGCAGCTGATTAGCGCAATCTATACGCTGGCCGATAGCGGGCCCACTATTTTTGTGGGGCGTGGCGCCCATTTGGTCCTGCCTCGTGAATCGGTGTTAGCCGTCCGGGTCATCAGTTCCAAATCCTATCGGGTGACACGCCTGACGCGTATACTTGGATGTGAGCACGATTTGGCCGTCAAGGAACTGGACGAATCCGATAAATTGCAACGCAAATTCTTTAAAAAGGTTTATGGCCTCAAGGATGCCAGCCCTTATGAGTTTGATATGGTAATCAATCGGGACCACCTGCCGGATTTGGATTGTGCAGCAGAGATCATTCACAAGGCCTATGCGTGCAAGTTTGTCTGAGGAAACGGATTTGGGTCGGCACGGATATTACTACCTAACCAAGGCAACCAAAGCGAAATGAAGTCAGATAATAAAATATGGAAGGTTTTGATTGTTGACCGCAACCCGAACGTCCGGGGATATCTTAAACGGGAGTTAAGGATGGATGGATGCGATGTCTATTTGGCTGAAAGCTGTCGCGAAGTGTTCCAGATGATCAACGAAAAAAAAATAAAGTTCGATCTGGTCATTATAGATCCCGACCTGCCGGATGCAGGAGAAAAACCCCTGCTACGAATGTGGAAATGCCTGCCCCGCCATACTCCTGTTGTGATTCATTCACAAAGTGCGATTGGTTTGGCCCGTACCGGTATTTTAGCCGAGGCTGTATTTGTAGAGAAGGACGGCAACAGTATCGAGCTATTAAAGAATGTATTGAAATGTCAG
>CAZKYZ010000687.1:0-1755 GCA_964557055.1 uncultured Desulfobacterales bacterium | reverse complement strand
AGAGCCGCGGCGCCGAGGGAGAAGCCGTATCTGTTCTAAAGCGGTTGTACAAAAAAGTTCCGTTTTTGGAACGTTTTTGTCTACAACCACTTATACCATTCCTTGCGCACCACGGTTTTTTTAATAGGTGGTGTACTGCGATTCCTTGGCAACAAAGGATCGCGCTCTCCGGCTTTCCCGCAGGGTAAAAAACATGGCGTAAAACAGACAAGATCCTTATCCTCATCGGACCAGGTTGCGATTGTTCTGTTTTTTACTATATTCTCAGCCATTTTATCTCTCTTCGGCATGCTTTTTATGCAACTATAGGGTAGACCCTGTCGTAGCAACGATAGGGGTAGATATTGTCAGCGGTGGTGAAACAGCCAGTAGGTGTTGATAAACCGTTCCTGTCCTTTGCCCACATCCGCCCCTCCGGTGGGAATGCCCAGTGTATGCACCTTTTCCTTGTGACGAATCGCGATTGAGCTGGAGCCGCCGCCATCCAGGGCATATGCATGCCGGGCACCCAGATCAAGAGCCAACTGTGCCAGTTCGCCAAAAGTCATACCACCGCTTTCAGCAGGTTTTCCAAAACCCATGGCCGCCCCCGATACGACACCTATCGTTAAAATGTCATCTCGAATCATCATAAAGCTGCGAGCCGCATCATAGCTTTCAACAGTACGGGGCAGGAAAAAACTCATTACCGTCGAATCCTGCTCGCCGAAGTCTTCGGCTTCAAAGTCAATGGCCATCTGTTCGTCCTGCACCAGGTGAGGACCGCAGGCCATGGCCTGGGCAACTTTACCGAAGCCCGCCGGTAGATTGTTCAGGACGATGACAGGCTGCCCGATAATTGAATCGTCGATCCAGGCTGCTTCTTTCGCCGGCAGCGAAAGGACAAAACCGGTGAACGGGATCGGCAGACGCCCTCCTCTGGAAACAGCGAAAACCCGGCCCTTGGCGATCGCCAGGTCTGTGTGGTAATAACTTTCTTCTGTTTCGATACCGAAGACCGAATTGTAAAAGCAGGAGATACCGGCCTGCTTTTTTGTATTTACGGAATCCCAGGTGATGTCCCTGCCGGAAATGGTGACACCGGTTGCAAACACTTTCTCAATGGAAAGGCGGCCGTCGCCGCGAACAATTAACGCCGCCCGATTAAATGCAGGCGGGCTCAGTTCAATGCCGTCACTGACAAACCATCCGATCGGATCACCAAAAAACAGCCCCGGGACACGGGCGGCATCGATACCAAGGGTGATTGCGTTGATATGATGTCCGTAATCGTAGTAATGGTTGCCGTTAATGCCGGCCAGGGCGCCGGTCTCGCGGACCATGCTGTTCAGCTGAATCAATCCCAATCCGCGAAAAGTGTCTTCACCGGGCCGTAATCCGCTGCGCTGAAATTCATCAAATATAGCGGTAACTTCTCTGGATGATACCGGCGGCACTCGTGTGGTTGCCATACAGGCCTGTATACGAATCCTGCGGGGATCCATTTCCACCATATCGACGATCACCGGTTTCTTGCCCGAAGCGGTTTCTAACGTTTCCTCGATATGGATGCAGCGGAAACCGCTGTCGAGTCTGCGCCTGCGTCGCTGTCCTTTGCCAACTGTCAACAGTTCGAATGATACGGGACTCTGCAGAACGAGATCCCTGCGGCCAAGAAGTTCCAGGCATTCTTTTCGCTTGTCGGACGAGAAACGGTCAAGAATCTGTTCAAGAGTTTCATTGGACAGCATGTTAAAGAGGCGCAGGATCGGTTTT
>CAZKYZ010000686.1:0-1762 GCA_964557055.1 uncultured Desulfobacterales bacterium | reverse complement strand
GCATCAATTGTGTCGCTCTCTGGAGCCAGAAAAAGCATAAGACTTCGTGAGAATATCCCGGCTTCACCCAGGACCGGTCGAACGATTTTTACCAGATCAACTTTTCCCCAAGGTTTGCGTGAAATTTAGAATTGATATCGCATTATAGTCATTTCCACTATTAAATACAAGATATTGTATGTAGAGGTGGTTTATTCCGGTTGATCTCTTGACAAATATCGATATAAAATCTGCACCATGAAAAACAGTATCCAGATCCGCAAAGCCGTTCCGGAAGACAACAAAGAAGTTACCGCCTTTGCCTTCAGCCTCATGAGGTCTGTCGGAATCAAGCCGGATCCGGAGGGCATCGATGCAGCCCTGGCCTCCTTCGGGAAAAAAAGCGTTATACCGTCAAGGGATTTCGTTGCCGTGGATGGGAAAAAACCCATCGGCTCGATCCTCCTGAGGAAAATATCCCCTTCCGTTGTCGAGTTGGAAGGTTTTTATATCAAACCTGATTACCAGTGCCAGGGAATCGGGCGGAAATTGCTGCACAAAGCTTTGTCGGAAGCCAGAGAGGCCAGGTACGAAAGCGTCATCCTGACGACCAACAAAAACCTGACGGCTGCCATAAAACTGTATGAATCTTTCGGGTGGGTGCGTCAGCCGGAGAAGCCGGATAACGGGGCGGACTATCTCTACGCGTTGAATGTAGTAGAAGGGAATGTATAACATGGTTCAAAAGGAAATTATCAAACTTTCGACTAAAAATCGTTGTTAGGAGAGATCTGAGATATGAAAAATGTTATCGGGAACCCAAACAGGATCGCACATCTTAATTGTTAAATACTGTAAATGAAGAATTGTCATTTAACAGGCTGTTGCCCAAACCCATAAATATTTTAAATCATTTAAGATGCCACCCCGTTTCCTCTTATAGAAGGTCTAGTCGACAGTGATCTTCTGCAAATCGTCGGGATCGATATTGGCAAACTCCGGCATAACGGAAGCCAGGTTTCGCGCAGCGAGACGCGACAGCAGCACCGGAGGGCTGTCGTTTCCGTTCTCATCCACGTGGGCGATGAACAACTCCGTGTAGGGCGTGTTGACCTTGGAGGAAAACACGATCCAGCGGCTGTTGGGCGACCAGCTGTGCCAGGAGTTGTGCCATTCGCGGCTGCAGTTCATACGCCGCGCCCGGCCGCCTTCGGCCGGGATGATAAACAGTTCACTGCCGGGCTGGTTCATGATAGCGTTGTCACTGCGGGTGAAAACGATCCAGCGTCCGTCGGGCGAGTGCCGCGGCCAGTAGTAGCTTTTCCCGTTGCCTGCAGCGCCATCCAGCGGAAGGGCCTCTCCGCCGCGTCCATCGTTAAACGGAATGCGATACAGGTCGTAACGCATGGGATAGCGGCGGTTCAATTCGTCAATACGCTCAAGCCGGTGCGCACTGATGGCGGTTTCCCCTTTCATCACCTGGCGGTATTCCGTTCTGGCACGCGCCCTGGAAAACACCAGGTATCGGCCATCCGGGCTCCAGTCGGCCCCCACGTGGACATATGCAGGGTTGTCGGCCCCGGGCAGGTCAAAAAAGCGTTTCTCTGCCAATGAGTAGCAGGCCAGCGTCCCTTCGAAAGGAAAAAACAGCTCCGAGAAATCAAGGTCGTTAATTTGAAAGAACATCCGTTTTTCCCGTATGGTCGCGACCACGTTGCGTCCGTCCGGGGATATCTTGGAAAAAAGCCCCAGGGTGACATTCCCGTCTTGCTGGTAATCGGTC
>CAZKYZ010000685.1:0-1767 GCA_964557055.1 uncultured Desulfobacterales bacterium | reverse complement strand
CTGGGCTTTAGTTAAGAAACGTTACTTTTAGTTACTTTTTTCTGCGAATTTCGTGTTTGTTCAAGTAAAATCGCATTTAGCAAAGACAATCCAATATCTATATTGGCCTAATTCTTGATATTTCTATTGCATTACTGCATTGGAGCCGGCCAGCAGCATACAACGTATCTGCCTTCGCCCGTTCGTTTTTACAAAAAAATCGCTAAAAAAAAGGAGCATCCGCAATGAAGGAAGAACGGCACAATAAATGCAGCGTAAACACTAACCAAACCCAAAACTGAGAAGGTGCCGCATGTTTGCATTGATCTATGACACCCTCGAATTGGACAAACCTCAAAAAAGCGCCACCATCAATGTGGACATGCTTCACATGTTCAAGCAGATCGCCCTGTTTGTCTTTGTACCGCTGTTTGGGGGGCTCCTGACCCAGTACCTGGCCATTAAAAAAGTCGGCTGCCAGACCTGGAACGATCGCATCAAACCAAAGTTTCCCCCATTCTCAGCCCTGGGTGTCATCCTCCTCGCCTTCGTGGCCATGTCGCTGAAAGCCAGGAACATCATCGCCAACCCGGGGGACATTCTCACCATACTGGTTCCACTGGCGGTCTTTTATCTCCTTACTTATGGGATGCTCTCTGTTGCCGGGCAGCTATTCTTCAAGTGCGAGGATGCCATCGCCATGGTTTTCGGGGTGGTCATGCGTGATCTGTCCATCGCCCTGTTGATTGCACTGGCCTATCTGGTCCAGATCCAGACGGCTGCCTGGTATGTCCGTTTCGTCGGAAAAATTTTCGGCGATGCCCAAAAACAGCCCACACCTCAAGTCAATCGGACCGCCCCTGAAAAGCTTGCCACTGTCACTCAACTTCCCATCCGAAAAACAACGGTGGACGAGCCGGTGGTTCCGCCGATTAAAAAAATCCTGTATGCAAGCGATCTGTCCGATACTGCTCACCATGCTGTTCGATACGCCTGCAGCATTGGAAACAGTTTTGGTGCCACGGTAACGTTACTCCACGTCATCTCGGACGTCATCGACGCACTTTCCAGGGAAGCCGGTATCGATCTGGCCGATCATATGGGCAAAAAAGCATGGGCGGATTTTCATATCAACGGCATCGAAAAAGCCAAGGAAACCATTTATCAATGCATCCGGGAAACATCACGCAATGTATCCAAAGAAATTCCCTACTGCCCGCTAACCGAGGACAATGTGATTGTCCAAATTGGGAACCCGGTCAAACAGATTGTAGCGACGGCGCAGGAAGGCAACTTTGATCTCATCATCATGGGAATCCACGGCCATGGAAAAATGGAAGAGCGGATTATCGGCAGCACGGCCAGCGATGTCATTCGGCTGAGTTATGTACCGGTGACGGTGATTCGCCATCCCGAGGAAGCACCGAAGACAACCCATCGAAAACGGCATAAAACGGAAATGCCTGAAAAGCCGATTAGACCAACCGGCAAAAACAATGAAAAATTCATTTAAAGGAGAAAATCTCTATGCTTAGTGTAACAGAATCGGCAACGGTCAGACTCACAGAATATTTTCAGGACAATGCAATTAGCCCCCTGCGTATTTTTTATAACGCCGGCGGCTGAGGACCGCCATCGCTGACGTTGGCTCTGGATGAGCCAAAAGATACGGATGAACGGTTAAACGTCGATGGCTTTCACTACATCGTGGACAACGATCTCCTTGCGATTTCAAAACCGATTAATATCGATTTCTCCCCTATGGGATTTCATGTCACAGGAAACTTG
>CAZKYZ010000684.1:0-1769 GCA_964557055.1 uncultured Desulfobacterales bacterium | reverse complement strand
CCCGAACCCTTGCCCCCCCGAACCCTTGCCCCCCTGAATCCCGGGACCCTTCTTTTTTTGTTTTACTCCTCACTGTTTACTGCTCACTGTTTTTCTACAATTATTTGCTTATTTCCCAATTTCTGATATATTGTTTCGGTTATCACTATATTACAGGGATAACATCCCAAATCTTTAATCTTTAGGGAAGAGATTTTGATCAGCAATGTCAGACATCATCTGATCCGATCAATTACGTCCTTGTTCCCCCAAAAAGGATGCAAACGCAACCTCCTCCTTCATTTCATTAGAACAAAATTTTTCAACAATTATGATTCGACCCCTTTGTTTCCCGAGTTCACAAATCCACTATTTGATTATAGAGGAGGGTGTTGATGGATTGGGAATCCCACTGGGTGTTTAGTAAGTAATGTTTTTGTCAAAAAAGAAAAGGTTGAAGCGGAGTTTAACAAGATGATCGGAACACTGTCGGCCCATCAAAGAAAAAAGGATAAACGGAGGCATAATGGTTTTTGATCGAAGCAGACCCTTCAATGACTTGCCCCTGCTGCCGCCTGAAACGGATCTGGAGTCCAAGGCGATTCTGAAGAAAGCCATTGCAGCCAACCGGGAACTGGGCGAACTGAAAGGCGCCGGCGACGCAATCCCCAATCAGGCCGTTTTGGTCAACTCCATCGTTCTGCAGGAAGCGCGATTGTCTTCGGAAATCGAAAACATCGTTACCACCACGGACGAGCTTTACAAGGCCACCGATGAGGACCCGTCCAAACTCGACCACGCCACCAAGGAGGTTCTTCGTTACCGCGAGGCCTTGCGGCACGGCTTTGAGAACCTGAAGGCGCGGCCCCTGTCCACCAATCTTTTCATCGAGCTGGTGCGGATTATCAAACAGACCGATTTGGGCATCCGCAAAGTGCCGGGCACCAAAATCGCCGACAGTCGGGGAGATGTCGTTTACACCCCGCCCGAAGGCGGAACCCTGCTGCGGGACCTGCTATCCAATCTCGAACGCTTCATGCATTCAGACGATGGCATCGATCCGCTGGTGAAGCTGGCGGTCCTCCATTACCAATTCGAAGCCATACATCCTTTCACGGACGGCAACGGCCGAACCGGACGTATCATCAATATCCTCTACCTCGTGGACAAGGAGCTTCTGAAGATCCCGGTGCTTTATCTGAGCCATTTTATTATCCACAACAAAACAGACTATTATGCCGGCTTGCGGCAAGTAACCGAAGAAAATGCTTGGGAGCCATGGATTCTTTACATGCTGGACGCCATTGCCGCCACGGCCAGGCAGACGCGGATCAAGATCTTTCGAATCCGTGATGAGATGAATTCGGCCCAGGATCTGGCGCGCACAAAGGTCCCCAAGATCTATTCCAAGGATTTGATCGAACTGATTTTTGAGATGCCCTATTGCAAAATCCGTTTCCTGGAAAAACGGGGAATTGCCAAACGGCAGACCGCCGCCGTGTACCTCAAAGCCCTGGAGGATATCGGCCTGCTCCAAAGTCTGAAGGTGGGCCGGGAGGTCTATTTTCTGAACGTGCCGCTGCTGGCGATCTTGAAAGAATAGGTTGATGGCATCGACATGTTTGTTTCATATGTCGATAAAATATAAAAATATCGACATGTCATAAAAACGTGTCGATAAAAGTGCGTGACCATCGACTTTTGATCCTGACACCCTAAGCTGGGTGGAAAACAGTAAGTAGTGAGTAGAAAGTGGTAAGTGGAAAAACTGTAAACGAACCGGTACGATT
>CAZKYZ010000683.1:0-1770 GCA_964557055.1 uncultured Desulfobacterales bacterium | reverse complement strand
TTCCATATTTCCGGCAATATCCGGCAATCGACCCGAGATTGATGACAAGAAAACTGATTTCGATAAAAAACATGGCTCTCAAAGGAATATTGCCCAGCCACGAAATAAAAAAATAGAGTTTTGATGGGGGCCCTTCCGGGACGTAAAAGGCGTATGCGTACAAAATGGCACCGACGGGAGCAGCGACGATCGTCCGTAACCGGATAAATTCGTTGGGTTCCGGTTCCTGCCCTTTTCGCAGAGCGAAACCCCGCATGAAATGGGCAAAATTGTCCCGGATCAAAACGGTTACACAAAGCAGCAGAATAAAGATGGCATGCAGCAGCTGTGTACGTGTATTCGGTTCCGGCCAGGCATACAATCGCCACACGACCCCCACCGCCACCAGCGGAAATATGATGGAATAGACAATCTTATCCATCAACTTTTCCGCCAGCTGGGAAAAAATCTGATTCGTTTGAAACCGAGCGGAAAACCATCCGTCTACCAAGTCAAAGCTCATGGAAATGAAAAGGAGAGAAACACCAATTGTGTAAAGAACAGGATTGTTGGTCCACATGACGCCCAGGGCACAGATCATACCGCCGAAGACCAGTGGGGATCGGCCATATACCAGCAGGGCGGTAACTTTCTGAGAAATCGGTTTTTTCTCTGCCATTGCAACCTTTCAGATAGAAGCGTTTATTCAGCGAACGGCAACCCGATCCGTATCCACAAATCAGGCTCGGCGTTTTCGGAAAATACCATCAATCTTCATGGCGATAACAAAAGGAATTTCAATCATAAATTCAAAAATGATCCCGAACACGGATAGAAAGACAACCGTGGGCGGCGTCAAAACCGCCTTCACTTTTTTTTTTATTTTCCGGATCATTTTTCTTTTCTCTCCAACCCATCTACTTTGCGGGTCAAACTTTCGATTTTTTTATTAAGTTCTTTGACCTGCTCGCTGCTGGGCAGGTTCATCATTCTCAGAACATCATTTATGCGCTGATCCACCAAGTCACCGACCTTATTCTTAGCGAAAAGGAACTGCCCCTGCAATTCTTTTTTGAAACTGGTACCATCAAAATCGAACTTTTCCTTGATTCTTTTGTCAACTTTATCATTCACCCATTTTTTCAGATTTTCCGTATATCCAAAAATTTCATCCTTCAGGCGTTTACCTTCTGATACGGATATTTCGTTGTCATTGACCAGATGACCAACGATTTTATCAATTTCGCCATCGGCCATATTTAGTGCGTTCTGCCACAACGAAGTGTACTTTTTGGCATAATCGATGATTGTTCCGCCTCCTTTGCGAAGCAACTGCACCAGAATTCGCGAAGAAGCATCGGGGGCCGCGCTCCGTTTTTCTTTGGCAAGGAGTTGTGATACAATGGAGGCAGTGATATTCTCTCCATTGGTGTTGTCCACAACCGTAATCTCTTCTCCATTCTTTATTAATGTAGCAAGCCGGGTCATGGATATATACTGTTTGTCCATGGTATCATAAAGTTTTCGATTGGCGTACTTTTTAATTTTTCTCATAAGACCCCCGCTTTCCCGTTTCCGATGAAAAATACAATCCGTCGCACTTCAGTTGTTCACACCGGCACAAGACTAACGCGATGCGTCATACTTGTCAAGCTCGCTTGGATGCGCGATACGCTGGTGGTAATCATTTTGGGTTCGCTTTTTTTACCGAGTCTCCCAAACGTATTCGCATTCAATGCAATTGTTGCTCGTTTGGAAAAATCATTATCGAAATGGTTGCAATCTGTTGGT
>CAZKYZ010000682.1:0-1773 GCA_964557055.1 uncultured Desulfobacterales bacterium | reverse complement strand
GTTTCGAGGGCGGCGCCCTTGCCCCGGTTTGTCCGGTGATGCAGAAGCGTTACCGTTTTCAGGTCTTCCGGGAAAGGGGGCATCGCTTCCGTTGAGCCGTCATTGATGACAAACACGGGGAAACCGAGGACCAGGGCTTCGCGGACGACCCGGATAACGGTCAGGCCATGGTTGAAAACGGGGATGATAACGGCTGCTTTCATTTTAAACGTCCAGGTGCGGCAAAACCGCCATGGCCCAGGTGCCGGGCCCCATGTGGACGCCGGAGGTCAGCGAGAGCGGGGCCAGGATCACGTCGGCCCGGGGATACGCGGATTGGATTGCCGGCTGCACTTCTTCAGCTATGCGGTCGGGGTTGTCAGTATACTGTAAAAGGATCCGGGTTTTTTCGTCGGTCCTGATCTGCCCGGAAAAATATTCCAGCGCAAAAGGTAGCTGTCGGCTTCTTTTACGCACAACGCCCACCTTTTTGACCCCTTGGGCCAGCGGGCTGATGACCGGTTTTACGTTAAACAAATCCCCGAAAAACCCTCCGGTTTTAGAGATCCGGCCCCCGGCCGCCAGGTATTTGAGCTCATCCAGAAACACCAGTTCCACGCACCTTTTAATCGCCGCTTCGGCATAAACGACAACCGCCTCAAGGGTGTTACCCTGGTTGGCAAACTCAGCCACCGCCCGGGCAATCAGGCCGAGGCGTCCGGAGGCCGCGCCTGAATCCAGCACGGTCATACCGGCAGTATCCGCCTGCCGGGCCCGCCAGTCGCGGGCAGCCTTATAGAGGCCGGTGTAGGCGGAGCCCACACAGAGGTAGACAACTTGGTTAGAACGACTGCAAATACTTTCGTAGCTCTGGTGCCGTTCAAAAACGGAAGCCTGCGCAGTGGTGACCCGGCAGCCGGCGCGCATATCCGCATAGAGCTCAGGCGGGGCAACGGCCGTTTCCGGCCGGGCCCGGTCGCCGGTGATAATGTAGCTTTCCATCAGGGTAATTCCCAGACGGTCAGCCGCCTGCCGGGTGATCGATCCGGCTGCATCGGTCAAGATGTGGACGTTTTCAATATCCACAAGGGAGGGTGATCCCGCTGGAGAACCGGCCAGAATGGATTCCGCCTCCCATTCAACCAGGTTGCCCCAGGTTTGCAGCTCTTGCCGGACAGCGCCCAGATTCTGGGCGTGCAAATGGATCTTGAGATGGTTGCCATCTCTTACAGTCACAATACTGCTGCCCATTGCCTGCAGTTTCCGGGTTATACCGGAAAAGTTAACGTCCGCTTCAATGAGGGTGTTTATGCAGACCTGGTCCTGCCCGGCGGGTTCGGGTCCGGGCAGCCTTTGCAGATACAGCCTGTCTTTGAATGCTGCGGATAGTGAGATAAACACCGGGTTTTCCGCGTACAATGTTTTGAAAAAGCCTTCAAAGAAAAGGAACATCCCCAAGGCGCCGGAATCAACAACCCCGGCTTTTTCAAGCTCGGGCAGCAGACGATGGGTGGCGTGGACAGCCTCCATGAGCACCTGAACGAGTTCAGGGGGGGGCGGAGTTGAAGCGGCTGCGGAGGACCCGTCGAAAGCCCGGCCGAGGGTTTCAAAAACCGTCAGCATGGTGCCCTGTTTAGGATCAACTATGGATTGCCAGGCCTTTGCATTTCCCGCCGCAATCTTTTGCGGAAGCTGCGGGATTGCTTCTGCGGATAGAAACTCTGAAAAAAAAGCTGCCGCGATGTTGCCGGAATTACCGGTGGCGGCCCGCAGGAGATGTGCGGTAATCCGGCC
>CAZKYZ010000681.1:0-1782 GCA_964557055.1 uncultured Desulfobacterales bacterium | reverse complement strand
CCGGGGAAGGAAAGGTGCTCTGAAAGAACTGATCGATCAGTCCATCGTGACATTTATATACATATTTAAAGCACTGCTGTTTTTGAAAAGCGCTGATATACCCAAGTCCAAGCAACAAGTGATTCTCACCATGTGCAGAGAATTCGACCTGCATGAAGGTCTCTTCTCCGTTCTATTGGCCCTGAGAGGGTATGGCATTAAAATGTCAGGAGATCAGATTCTTTCCAGTACACGGCGTTATATTTATGAAATTTCGAAGTTAAGTGAATCAGTAGATAAAATGAAAGTCAAATAACTAATTAATTTTAGGAGGTCGAGATGAGTAAGGGTGGCAAAATCGGACTGGGGATTGCAATAGCTCTGGTCGTAATTATACTTATCGTTGCAGGCAGTTTGAAAAAAATGTACAATGGTTTTGTGACTTTGGATGAAAGCGTGAACCAGGGCTGGTCGGAAGTGCAGAATCAGTACCAGCGGCGTTTCGATTTGATTCCCAATTTAGTTGAAACAGTCAAGGGATATGCCCGCCATGAGAAAGAAACATTGCAGGCAGTCACGGAAGCCCGATCTAAAGTCGGTGGTGTGATGAACCTGAAAGCAGATGATCTGACCCCGGCGAATCTGGCCAAGTTTCAACAGGCTCAGGCAGGTCTGGCCGGTGCCCTGCAGCGTTTGATGGTTGTGGTCGAGCGGTATCCCGATCTGAAGGCCAACACAAGTTTTATTCGTCTGCAGGATGAATTGGCCGGTACGGAAAACCGGATCACTGTAGCCAGAAAACGTTTCAACGAGACGGTACAGCAGTATAACGGCACGATCCGCAGATTCCCGCAGACCATTTTCGCTTCGATGTTCGGATTTGAGAAGAAGGTGTATTTCGAAGCTGATCAGAATGCGCATGATGCACCTAAGGTGAAGTTTTAATTATTTTTGATTTCGGAAGCTGAGCTTCCAGGGTTATTTCCGTCCCAAATACAATTTGGGACGGAGGTATTAAAGACACTCCCCTTTGTCCCCCCTCAAGGGGGGATAATAGGTGATTTATGGAACTCCTCAGTATGACAAAAATTATAAAAAATGTCATTCTGAGCGAAGCGAAGAATCCGGGAGTGGAAGGTTTTTTGACTACGACTGTCACAATAAGAGAATAGAAGCTAAGCTTCCTGTGTTTGCTCCGCCCCAAGTACAACTTGGGACGGAGGTATTAAAGACACCCCCCTTTGTCCCTCCTAAGGGGGGATAGCAGGTATAAAATAATAATATTGTGGAAACATTCCTGATGCCCGCATCATTTCTGATCATAATTTCACTAGTTGTTTTTGTCGTTGGGTACCTATTTTACGGCAGGTACCTGACGCGCAAGTTTGATGTCGATCCCAAACGCGAGACACCGGCACACGAAAAAGAAGACGGTGTCGATTTCGTACCTGCCAAAACGCCTGTCCTTTTAGGACACCATTTTGCATCCATTGCCGGGGCCGGTCCTATTCTCGGCCCCATCTATGCTGCTATCTTCGGCTGGATTCCCGTTTTTCTCTGGATTCTCATTGGCAGTCTGTTTGTGGGGGGCGTGCATGATTTTGCATCCATTATTGCTTCAATCCGGCATGGGGGCAAATCCATCGGGGAAGTCATTGAACAGTATATCGGTGTTGCTGGTAAACGCCTCTTTCTGATTTTTACCTGGCTGCTTTTGGTGCTGGTTGTGGCTGTTTTTACCGATGCAGTTGCCAGCACATTTGTCAGGGAACCGTCGTCGGCCACGTCCTCGTTCCTCTTCAT
>CAZKYZ010000680.1:0-1788 GCA_964557055.1 uncultured Desulfobacterales bacterium | reverse complement strand
TAACGCCAAAGACATTAAAAAATGATCCCCACGCAGAAGCATCCTCATAAATCCCCTCATATTGGACGTAAGGCCGCAGAATGGTAACGAGCGAAGCAGATACGATTAACACCGCTAAAAGCGGGAGATTTATTTTCAGTGCTTTTGTTCTGGGCAACATTTTAAGTTCCTAAAAAAAATAGTCCGCCTATTTCCTTTTTGTAAACTCATATAAGAGGTCAGATGTCGAATGTCTCATGGGAATACCGATAAAAACGATTTATATCCCCATATAAACCATCTAACCATAAAGGAGGTATCCCCATGAGACGAACGTGAAAATCAAAGGCCCACACTGTTTTGCGTCCTGTGCATTTTATGGTTCGGCAAATCCGCTTAATCTTCGCACTCCGATTGCTTTTATTATCATTGATATGAAAGATCTGGTTCGGCTTCGAATTATGGACCGCAACCGTCACTCCACCGGCAATTCCGGTCTGGCAGCCCACTCTGTCCAACCGGCGTCATACCACTTGACGCTAGTGTAACCCAGGAGATGGACGAGAACAAAGTATGTCTGGCTTGCCTGATGCCCGGTACGGCAATGAACAATCACCGGCGTGTCTTTCGCCGGAATGATCCCCTCATAGACCGAGGCAAGTTCACCAGATGATTTAAACGCACTGTAGGAATCCGTCTTTGACACATCTTCGGAGAAGGGCCGATTAATCGCGCCTGGTATATGGCCGCCTCGAGCTTCGTCCCGTTTCTTACCGGTAAAATAGTCCGCGGGACGGACGTCGATAATGAGCGTTCCAGGCTTGCCAACCGTTGCCAATACCTCTTTTGCTGTGACAGTAAATTTTTCCGGCCGTTTCGGGACTGGGTATTGAGACAGAACGACCGTTGGAAGAATCGTACCCAGGGGCTGCTTTTCCGCCTGCCATTTCGGGAGACCACCGCGCAAAATAGCGTAACGGCTGTGCCCCAGCCGTTCGCATGCCATGCCGACCAGTGTCGCATCCTGAAGTTTGTCGGTGCCGACGAGGACCACCAAATCATCCGGGTGAATACCCATCATCGAAAAATGTTCTGCCAGCATGGTTGCAGGCAGCAGGGAAGATGGTACGCTTTGGTTCAAGCCTCTCAGGCTTTCGAGGTTTAGACTGAGCGCACCCGGAATATGGCCGGAGTTATACTCGGGTTGAACACGAAGATCGATGACCTTAAGGCCAGACTTTCCAAGATTTGCGTTCAACCAGTCTGTTTCTACCAGCCCCGGAATCGTAAGAGGGTATAAATCCAACTCGTTTGATAAATTGGCGGCTTGTGCCGGATCGAAAGGAGGTGTCTCTGGCGCAAGAAAGAAGGCACGCCATGCGTTGATCTTTGCTACCTGAACCGGAGGGACAGGCTCGGAGCGCAGTGACACCGGTTTGAGACAGGTATTGATAAATCCTTCCAGCCCATCGGTCAGCAAGTAGACGTTGCTGAACCCCAAACGAAACAAGCTGTCGCGTGCCTGAGCCGGGTGGGTCATGCCGTTGGAATACAGTACAAGCAGGCCTTGGTTCTTATATGGAGAAAGGGCAACGGGGAGATCCGTCACCTGCACGTTTACGGCAGAGCGAAGATGAAATTTAGTGAATTCCGCAGGTGTGCGTATATCTACCAACATAATCGACGGATCGCCTCCGAGCAGGCGGTCTGCTAATTCCTGGGGTTCGATATGATCCAAGCCTTCTTGCAGGCCTACCAGCAGGTTCCCTTCTTGTTGTGCGGCGGTTTCGGGAGCGTAAGCCTTTGTCC
>CAZKYZ010000679.1:0-1788 GCA_964557055.1 uncultured Desulfobacterales bacterium | reverse complement strand
TTACTCGGTATTGGAAAAAGCGGCCTCAACCAAAAAATTAAAAAATACGAGCTTGAAGTTGGCTCTAAATCATAATTTATCGACCTTGTCTTTGGCTATTTCCATGTATATGGAGCCGGGATGATCGGATATTAGCTTTTCGTATGATTCGGTACTTGCTTTTGTGTTTCCGCTTTCTGCATATAATCGCCCCAGATTGAAAAGAGCCTCATCCTTCCCCAATGCGCCGTCTTGAGATAAAATCTCCTGATAGGTGCCGATTGCCTTAACACCTTCTCCCTTGTTCTCAAATGCATATGCCAGACCGTTTAGTGCAAGGCTTTGCATTTCCTGGATATCTTTGAAATCCTGAACAGCTGTTTCATATAACGGAATGGAAGCGTCAATATCACCGCCCTTAAAACAGATGTTGGCAAAAAAAAGCTGAGCCAATTTTCCGGCCTTACGCCCCGAATGTTCACGCAGGATTGCTGTGAAATCTTCGCGCACATCAAAAAGCGCTTCTGCAGCATTTTTTTGATTGCTAACGGTTGCATACTTGGCAACTGCCTTGTCAAAAGCCGTAAAAGCGGCCCTTTCGGACCGATCCACGAAATATTGAATGCTACTTATCGCGCCAATAACCAGCAGGGCAACGACGACAAAAACACTTAACTGCTTCCGGTATTCTTGAGCTAGCTGAAACAAACGTCCCGTTGTTGTGATGACCTTGTCAGGTTCTTTAAGCAATTGTTTTCTGGTTATCCTTTTTCCTCTTAGCATGGGCCCTCCCTCGCCTCTTTCCGATTCACCAAATGATAATGTTTGCTTCGCATGCCACAAAAACCACACAGCTTATTTCAACAGTTGCCGAATTCTGCCCCACCCTTCTTCCGGAATATCAGCGCCGTCAACACGGCAGACTTCAAACCCGCAGGCCGAACCTATGTTCCCGCTATGGGCAATAGAATAATCGTTCACCAAGCCGTATAAAAACCCGGCCGCCCACAGGTCACCGGCCCCGGTTGTATCAACAATTCCTCCGGTACCGAATGGTTCAATTTTATAAACTTCACCGCCATGCAATATGGAACTTCCCCTGGAACCTTTTTTAAGGACAGCGATATCCACTTTGCATGCCAGTACCTGAAGTGCTTCTTCTTCCGCCTGACAACCGGTAAACGCCCTTGCTTCGTCTTCATTGGCCATAAGAATGTCAACATACTCTTCAACGATCTCTTTCAGAAAACTACCCGCGGAATCAACGACCGTGAAACTGGCCAGATCCAGTGAAATCAATGCCCCGACCTGCCGGGCAGCACGCAGGGCCTCTAGGATAAGCTCCCGGTTAAACAATAAGTACCCCTCCACAACAGCCACGGCTGAATCCGAAAATAGATCAGGGGAAACTTCCTGGGCAGAAAGTTCGGAAGCCGCCCCGAGAAATGTCATCATCGTCCGTTGTGCATCGGGTGTAATGATCGACAAGACTCTACCGGTCGGGGATTCCGAGCTGAACAATACCGGCTCAACCCCTTTCTTCCGTAAATCCTCCTCAAAAAACCGGCCCCTGTCATCCAGACCCCTCTTCCCGATAAAGCGGGCCGGATTACCCAGCCGCCCCAACCCGATCATTGTATTGCAGACAGCACCACCAGGCACCACTTCGGGTGGATTTGACGCTTTCCGCACAACATTTTCGATGACATCGTTGCCAAAATAGGTCATACCCCCTTTGGCCGCTTCTGATGCTCTCACAAAATCTTCACTTTCGTGGATAAGTAAATCTACCAGGGCATTCCCGATACC
>CAZKYZ010000678.1:0-1795 GCA_964557055.1 uncultured Desulfobacterales bacterium | reverse complement strand
AATCAAACCGAGGTATCGCATGCACAAATTACTCACCGACAATCCCGGCCGAAAAATGCTGCTGCTGGGAAACGAAGCCATCGCACGGGGCGCCATCGAAGCCGGTGTGGCCGTTGGAACAACCTATCCCGGGACGCCTTCTTCGGAAATTTCCCTCAACCTGTTCCAGATCTCGAAAGAAAGCGATCTCTATTTCGAATACAGCACTAATGAAAAAGTCTCCCTGGAAGTGGCCGCCGCCACCGCCAATTCGAATGTCCGCAGCATCTGCATGATGAAACATGTGGGTCTCAACGTTGCCGCCGATGTCCTCATGACGCTGGCGTATGTGGGCGTCCGGGCCGGGCTGGTGATCGTGACGGCCGACGATCCGTTCATGTTTTCCAGCCAGAACGAACAGGACAACCGTTATTACGGAAAGCTTTCCGGCCTGCCGGTCCTGGAACCGGCCTCGGTGGCGGAAGCCAAAGTGATGATCCCGTATGCTTTCGACCTGTCCGAAAAACTGAACGAACCGGTGCTCTTTCGAACCACCACCCGGATAAACCACTCCAACGGGGAAGTCATTCTGGGACCGATCCGGGACCGCGTAACCCGGGGTAATTTCAAAAAAGACCCATTCAATTTAGTAACGGTTCCGGCGGTTTCCCGGAACCTGCATGTCAAGCTCCTCAAGAACATTGAAAAAGCAGCCGGTATCAGCAATACATCTCCATATAACCGCGAATCCGGCAGCGGCGACCTGGGGGTCATCTGCAACGGGGTCAGCTGCGGCTATGTCAAAGATGCGGTCGGCGACCTGGGCATAACGGACAAGGTTCGCATCCTGACCCTTGGTTTTACCCTTCCCCTGCCCGCCGAAAAGATCACCCGATTCCTGAAAAACTGCAGACAGGTGCTGGTGGTTGAGGAAGGCGAACCGGTAATGGAAGAAGCGATAAAAGCCCTCGCCCAGGAAGCGGGGCTGACCCTTCCCATCCGGGGCAAAGGCGAGGGGCTGTTTTCGCGGCTGTATGAATTCGATCCGGCCATGGTCCGAAATGTTATTGCCGCCCAATTCGACGTACCGGCTCTCGCCATCAAACCGGTGGATTGTTCGGATCTGCCCGAAATCCCCCAGCGCCCGCCCACCCTTTGCGCCGGTTGCTCTCACCGGGCGGTTTTCTATGCCGTAAAAAAGGCTTCCGAGGGCCTGGACGTCATGTACCCGTCCGACATCGGCTGCTACACCCTGGGATTCATGCCACCGCTCTCCATGGGTGATTTTGTGGTCTCCATGGGGGCGTCCGCCGGTTCAGCCTGCGGCTTTTCCAAGGTGACCGATAAAAAGGTGGTGGCCTTTATCGGCGATTCGACTTTTTTTCATTCCGGTATTTCCGGCCTGCTGAACGCTGTATTCAACAACCACGACTACACCCTGATCATCCTGGACAACCGCACCACCGCCATGACGGGCCACCAGCCCAATCCCGGGGTTGACATGCGGGAACTGAACATGGAGGGCTACAATCAGGTGGACGTGGAAGCCGTCGTCCGGGGCCTGGGCGTGGGCCACATCGCCACTGTCAAGCCCTACAATCTTAAAAAAAGCATTGCAACCATCCGGGAAGCCATCGATTTCAAAGGGGTGTCGGTGGTCATCGCCAAAGAGAAATGCACCCTGTATGCCCGCAGCCTGAAGCAGCTGAAAGGAAAACCCTTTACGGTCAGCGATAAATGCAAGGGCCATAAAAATTGTATTCACGAACTGGCCTGCCCGGCTTTCTACCTGCGCGACGGCAGGGTACACATCGAT
>CAZKYZ010000677.1:0-1806 GCA_964557055.1 uncultured Desulfobacterales bacterium | reverse complement strand
GTTGGCAGAGGCGCATAATGTGGTGGTAGCGGTATCTGCTGCAGCTGCTTCAGGAAATCCTCAAGCGTAAACTTGCCGGTCATTCGCCACGGCGTCATGGATGTGCCTACAACACTTTTTCCTTTGAATGACTACCTGGCTGTAGCGGTCAGAATTCTTTTTGAGATCAGGGAGTGCACCTTTGAATTCTATCGAAAAAGCCTTAGCGATCCTTCTTTCTTTCACCCCGGAAAACCGGCCTTTGCAGACGGTGGAAATCAGCCATCGACTGGAGATGAATAAGGCCACGGTCAACCGCATCCTCATCACACTGAAAAACAAAGGTTTCGTCATCCAGGATCAGGCCACCCGGCGTTATCGATTGGGTCCTTCTACGGCACTTCTGGGCCGTGCCGTCAAACAATCGTTAAATGGCAGATTGGTCGCCCTGGCCAAACCATACCTGGACGATCTCCGGGACAAGGTGGGCGAAACGGTTCACCTTGAGGTTCTTTATGACGAACGGATATTCCTTACTTACAGCGCAGAGGGGCGTCGGCAAGTGACCGTTACACCCCTTGTCGGAGACCGGATGGCGATCAATGCCAATGCCGGCGCCAAGGCCATTATGGCCTTCAGCCCACAAGAAATCATCGAAAAACAGCTGGCTGGACCGCTGACAAAATTTACAACCAAAACTGTTACCGACCCGAATAAAATCCGCGAAGAGTATACAGAAATTAGAACAACAGGGTTCGCGTACGACAAAGAAGAATACGATAATGATGTATATGCTGTAGCTGCCCCGATTTTTAATCACGAAGATCAGATCGTTGCGGCAGTGGTAATCATCGCACCTTCGTTTCGAATGAGCAGCCGCATTGAAACAGGAGCATTGGAGTTATTAAAGGATACAGCAACCGATATATCAGACAGGCTGTCAAAGTTATGAATTCATAAGCACAAACAAACACAGGCCGGTCCGGACCCGATGAATCTGGGCGACCGTCCGCGGGTAACAGGGAGGGTATTATGCGCGAAAAAATGGGTCTCGACGAAATCAAATCCATGTTTGATCTCAAGGGCAAAGTGGCGGTCATAACCGGTGGTTCTGGAGGATTCGGCCGGGCTGCGGCCATTGGTCTGGCTGCATATGGTGCCGACGTTGTGGTTACTTCCCGGACCCTGTCCAGCCTGGAAGAGACAGTCTCAGAGGTTGAAAAGCAGGGATGCAAAGCTTTGGCCATTTCCTGTGATGTTACCGATCCGGACAGTGTTTCGGATATGTCCAAGCAGGTTATCGATCAGTTCGGGAAGATTGATATCATGGTCACAGGAGCCGGCATTGCAGCCCGTCATGCTGCGGAAGAGATGCCCATCGATGAATGGCAAAAGGTCATGGATGCCAACGTTAAAGGGACCTTGCTCTGCTGCCAGGAAGCCGGGCGGGACATGATCAAATGCGGTGAGCCGGGCAGTATCATTACGGTGGGCTCTATTCGCGGTTTCCTGGGCCATCCAGCAGGTTACTCAGCTTACGGTACGTCCAAAGGGGCGGTCCATCTGCTGACAAAGCAGCTGGCCTGTGAATGGGCCAAGTATAAAATCCGGGTCAACTGTATCGCACCCTGCATCTTCTGGACGCCGTTGACCGAGCCCATCCTGAACGACAAAGAAATGTACAAAATTTTTATGTCCCGGATTCCAATCGGCAGGGCTGCAGAACCCGAAGATTTCATCGGAGCACTGGTATATCTGGCTTCTTCCGCCTCCAGTATGATGACAGGGCATATCATGTCCGTAGACGGAGGCGCTGCATCCGGATAA
>CAZKYZ010000676.1:0-1814 GCA_964557055.1 uncultured Desulfobacterales bacterium | reverse complement strand
TTTTAGGATCACAAAGCCATATAAGGCATTTCCTTTAATATCATGGGGAAAACCTACCACCGCACTTTCCACAACCGCTTGGTGTTCATTGATGGCATTTTCAATAGGTGCCGTGCCTAGGTTATGTCCAGAGACAATCACCACATCATCAATTCGACCTGTAATTCGGTAGTTTCCGTTTTCATCTCGCAGAGCGCCATCACCCGGGAAATACATTCCTGGATAGGCGGAAAAATAGATGTTCTTATAGCGCTGGTGATCGCCATAAATAGTTCGGGCTATCGAGGGCCAGGGTTGCTTTATTACTAATATACCTTCGGCTACCAGATTCGTAATTTCATTGGCCTTCTCGTCTATGAGTATAGGGTGAATTCCTATCATGGGAAGGGTAGCATAGGTTGGTTTTTGAGGGGTAATTCCTGCCAAGGATGAGATCATTATTCCACCCGTTTCGGTCTGCCACCAAGTATCCACAATAGGACACTTGCCTTTACCCACATGTTCATCGTACCAATGCCAGGCCTCTTCGTTAATGGGTTCCCCAACCGTGCCTAGCACTTTTATGCTGGATAAATCGTATTTTTCAACAAAACTAACCGGATGTTTTGCTAAGGCTCTGATGGCAGTAGGGGCTGTATAAAACTGATTGACCTTGTGTTTTTCGCATATTTCCCAGAACCGACCATAATCCGGATAACTGGGAACACCCTCAAACATAAGAGTGGTTGCCCCAGCGGCTAGCGGTCCATATACTATATAGCTATGCCCCGTAATCCAACCAATATCGGCTGTACACCAATACACATCTCCCTTTGTGTATTGAAATACATTTTGAAAGGTATAAGCAGTATAGACCATATACCCAGCGCAGGTATGCACCATGCCTTTAGGCTTCCCAGTAGAGCCAGAGGTGTATAATATAAAAAGCATATCCTCGGCATCCATTGCTTCGGCCTCACATAGATCATCAACATTTTTTAACTCTTCATGCCACCATCGATCGTTTTTATTCCAATTGATGTCCTGTCCCGTTCTTCGGTACACTATGGTTTTTTCGATAGACGGACATGTTTGCAGCGCATCATCGGCTATATCTTTTAGTGGGGTGATTTTGTCTCCTCTATAACCACCGTCGGCGGTGAGTAAAACTTTACAAGAGGCATCGTTGATTCTTGAGGCTAAGGCCGAAGCGGAAAAACCCGCAAAAACAACCGAATGTACGGCTCCAATGCGCGCACAAGCCAAAATGGCAATGGTTAACTCTAGCACCATGGGCATATAAATACAAACCCGATCGCCTTTCCCTACCTTATTAGCTTTTAATACATTAGCGAAGCGACAAACGTCGGAGTGCAATTCTCGATAGGTTAAATGTTGTGCTTTGTCTTTTGGGTGGTTTGGCTCCCAAATAATAGCAGTCTGCTCTCCACGCGTTTCTAAATGCCGGTCTAGACAGTTCTCTGTGATGTTTAATCTGCCTCCTGCAAACCAAGTGGTTTCGGGTTTCAACCAATCGTACTTCAAGACGGTATCCCACTTTTTCTGCCATGTAAAATCTTCGGCAATCGCTCCCCAAAAACGCTCAGGGTTTTCGATACTCTCGCGGTAGGCTTGTTTGTATTGCTCGTGGGAAGTGATTTGTTGTGGATTCAAAGTTTACTTGGATTTAAATAATTAATATTTCGACCTGCTTCTATGGGTTCCTCCTACTATAAAATCGACACCTGCTTCGCGATTCATAACTATTGGGAAATTTATTGTTATTTCAGGATTAAATCATTCCAGGGAAGATATTCGAATGTCAAACATGGTGT
>CAZKYZ010000675.1:0-1818 GCA_964557055.1 uncultured Desulfobacterales bacterium | reverse complement strand
ATCGATTCGGTATTGACATCAGCGGATTTTTGGTTATAGTACTCCAAAACGTACAAGGAGATCAAACATGCCGGTATACGAATTCGAATGCAGCTGTGGTGAAACCATTGAAAAAATCGTGAGAATCGACACCAAAAAAATAGAATGCCCCGTATGTCATAAAGATGCCAAAAAAATCATCTCCCGATGCACCTTTGAGCTTAAGGGCGGCGGCTGGTTTGCCGACGGATATTCCTCCAAAAAATAACCCCCAAACTCCCAGATCCTTTTTATTGCGGCTCCGGTACCGGAACATATGGTTTGATATCCAAAACCGGTGTGCCGTCTATCATATCGATTCCTTCAACCTGAATCCGGTTCCCCGCAACAAATTGGACTTTCAGAACCGATAACCCCAGCGGATTGGGACGTATCGGCGAGCAGGTACTGAACACCCCGGTGGGAAGTTTGCTGGACGGTGGATGCTGGATCATGTGCCCTGGTTGAAACGGTTCACTTTGGTGAAAATGGAACAAAACCACGATCCGGTCTCCTGGCTGGATATCTTTTAAACCCGGCAATAGCGCTTTATGTAGAATTATCGTCCCGATACTTTCGGAAACCGACCAGTGCCTGGGCACCTGGGTTTCAGCGGTATGAAATGTGCCGATGGGAGAAAAGGGAATGGTCTGGAATGTTTCAGTCATGACGCTCCAGTTTGGCAACGGATTCGATGTGGAAGGTATGCGGAAACATGTCCACGGGCTGAACTTCCAAAATGGCGTAAGCTTCTTTAAGCAATAGGAAATCGCGGGCCAGGGTCGCCGGGTTGCAGGATACATAAACAATTCTGCGGGGGCCCAGATCCATGACCCGTTTAAGGACATCTTTGTGCATGCCGGCTCTGGGCGGGTCAATTATCATTACGTCTGGACAGGTTTCGATCCTCTGAAGAGATTCTCGAATGTCGCCCTGAATGAATTCGCAGTTTTCGATAGCATTGATTCGGCAGTTCCGCCGGGCATCCCCGATGGCACTGTCGACCAATTCCAGCCCGATGACCTTCCGGGCGTCCTTGGAAAGAAAGATGGATATGGTGCCGGTTCCGCAGTATAGATCCAGAACCGTTTCGGTGCCTGTCAAGCCGGCAAATTGATGAACGATCGAGTATAGTTTTTCAGCTCCGACCGTGTTTGTCTGGAAAAATGAGTTGGCCGATATTTCAAATTGCAGGTGGCCGATTTTTTCCCGAATTGTGGAAGACCCCCGCAGGATAATTTCCGATTGTCCGACGGCAACACCAGACCTGCTGTCCGTTATGTTGTTGACGATCGAAACGATATTGACCGGACTGTCGGCCAAACGATCTGCCAGAGGCTCCACCGCCTTCCTGTCTTCTTCGGCCGTGATGATGTTGACCATCCATTGATCGAATGCCATGGAATGGCGCAGCATCAGAAAACGCCAGAACCCCGCATGACTTTTCAGGCCATAGACGGGTCGGGATGATTGGGCGATGAATTGTCGAACGGTATCAAGGATGGCATTTCCATCCCCGGGTTGCAGAAGGCAGGTTTTCGTATCGAGAACTTTGTAGAATGATCCGGGAACGTGCAGTCCCAGTGCGAAGCCGGGGTCGATGTTGTCGTCGCTGAATTCATGCGGCAACAGCCATTTCCGGTCCGAACAGGAAAATTCCATTTTATTGCGATATCCGAAAACATGGTCCGATGGAATTACCGCATGGACGGGAACGGCCGCTATCAGGCCGATGTGCTCGATGGCGTCAATCACTTGTTTTTGTTTGTATTCCAGCTGCTTTGCATATTCCAGAAATTG
>CAZKYZ010000674.1:0-1821 GCA_964557055.1 uncultured Desulfobacterales bacterium | reverse complement strand
ATGTAATGGGTGACATAAAACTGAGCCAGCCAGCCAAGTCCCGGGATGTCGGCCAAATAGTAACGCTTGGAAATCGGCATTTGGGCGAACCCGCTAACGGCCAGCACGAATATGGTTGCCGCATATACCCAACCGGGAAAAGAACGGCGTTTGGCGGACAGATTGGTTGTGGTTTCAGATGGCATGTCAACGATCCTCCCTGTTTTTGCTTCGCGACGCAACAACCATTTTCCCCACAGCGGCGGCAATACCGGCGAAGGGTGCAATCAGCAAGGCCGCAGCCAGGTTATTGCCATCCGCCATAGCATCGGCAACCTTTTTCAGGTGGGGTTTGCCCGGGCCCTTTTCAATGGCCTTGTCGAGCGCTTCAAACGGCACAGGTGACACGTAAATGGTGTTGGTTCCCCCATTTTCCGTTTCACCATAAAGGTATCCCCCTGTTTCTCTGGCCAGTTGGTGCGCTTTTTCGATGATTTCGCTCCGGGGACCGATGGTCTGCACCTCTTCCGGGCAGACTTCGATACAGGCCGGCAGCTCTCCTTGCGCGACCCGGTCGTAGCATCGGTCGCATTTGTACATGACGCCATTGCCGGCCATGGCGGGCAGGATATCGAGATAGATACCGGTTCCCGTCTGGCGTTGCGGAACGTGCCAGGGGCAGACATTGCGGCATTTGGCACCGCCCAGGCAAATATCCGGATCAATTCTGGATATTCCGTTCTCCAACTGTTTGGCCGCCCCGAAAGGACACAGTTTCACACACGGCGGATTGCTGCAGTGCATGCATCTTCTGGGGATATTCAGCTCGGTTTCGGCACCGTCCACCGTAACGGAAGCATTCTGGATATAGAGCCAGTTGTAGGGTGTCAGGCGGTCGCTGACATCCCGTTTCTCGGACCAGTCTTCCACGGGGACCCTGGCCGGAAACATTTTCGGAAACGGCTTTTCGGGCTCCGGGTATTTGTGGGCATTCACCTCGGAACAGGCATCCACACAGGCCCCACAGCCCACACAGCGGCGGACATCGATAAGGGTCACCAGCGGCTCCCCGCTGGATGCGGGCGCAGTCCCGGCCGCAACACCTATTGTTGCTGTGGTGCAGGCGGCTGCGAGCCCTCCCTTTAAAAAAGCCCTTCTGGTTATATTTTCCGGCATTTTTTCTCCTTTTGGGGATCACGAATACAAATTTTCTGGTCCTATAGAAACACAATTTGCGAATTGGTTACATTTTTTGTATCATTTCCCGATTAATTGTAGTCAATTCAATCAAAACAAATGGATTGACGCTCATTGAGCAGCGCCTGGAAATAAGGGTTCGAGGGAAAAGCGCATAGCGCATGGAGCAGAAGGTGAATAGTGAGGAGTGAGGAGAAAGGGCAAAGCGCAGAGAGCGGAGGGCTGAGAGCCAAGCGCAAAGCGAATGGGGCAGGCTTGTAGGCTGTTCGGAAAAACGAAACAGAAGGGTTCAAGGTTTAAAGTTATTCATCTTTGTTACAAGACGTTGCGCTTCATATTAAGGCCCTTGGCTTCTCAAGTCCTGATTTTTTTACCCTTGGACCCTTGACCCCTTGAATCCTTGAACCCTTTTCTCCAAGCGAGGCCGCAGCCCTCCATACTTAAGAATTATAAAGTGTTAAAAGTATGGGAAAAAGTGTATAAGATTTGTTTGAATATATTGAATCACCCGGGCATAATTTTAAACGCTCTGCCCTATGCTCCATGCGCCATGCCTCGGCCCCCCTGGAACCCTATATCTCAAATGATTGGGAGAAGAACCATATATATTTTTATCATGTGACTCTCTTCGCCATGTTTTCGAGG
>CAZKYZ010000673.1:0-1822 GCA_964557055.1 uncultured Desulfobacterales bacterium | reverse complement strand
ATTATCGGGAAACTCGGAATTTCCAACCCGGAGGATATTGTCAAACGCTACCCCCACAACCTTTCCGGCGGCATGAAGCAGCGCATCGTTATCGCCATTGCCCTGGCCTGCAACCCGATCCTGCTGATCGCCGATGAAGCCACCTCGAACCTGGACGTTACTATTCAGGCCCAGATACTGGAACTTCTCAAAAGTCTGAAAGAAAGAGGAATTTCTTCCATACTGCTGATCACTCACGACCTGGGAGTGGTTGCCGAAACATGTGCACGCGTCGGGGTCATGTATGCCGGCAACCTGTGCGAAGTTGCCAACGTGAAGGACCTGTTCCGCCGGCCGCACCACCCTTATTCCAAAGCGTTGCTCGCTTCCGTTCCCAAATTTTCCCAAAAGGGCGAACTGAAGACCATCGAGGGCAGCGTGCCCAACCTGGTGGAACCGCCGGATGGCTGCCGTTTCCATCCCAGATGCCCCCATGCCATGGACATCTGTCGAACAACGCTCCCGGAAATGATAACCCTGCAGGGCTCCCACCAGGTCGCCTGCCACCTGTGGGAAGAAGGCGGGAGCCGGAAACGATCCGAAATGAACCCGGGCGAACCCGCGGAACCGTCCACGGGACATGAACGCTTATGAAAAAGCTACTGGAACTGCGTAACCTGAAAAAGCATTACCCGATTATCGGCGGTGTTCTCCGCCGATCCATCGGTTCCGTGAAAGCACTGGACGGTATCGATATCGACATCTACAGGGGGGAATGCCTGGGGCTCGTGGGAGAATCGGGATGCGGAAAAACCACCGCCGGTAAAGCCATCATTCGCCTCCACGATCCTACGGACGGAAATATTTTTTATTATCCGGATGAAGCACCACAGGGCTCCCCCCCCATCGATATCGCCCGGGAAAGCCGCAGGAGCCTCAAAAAAAAGAATATCCGCGGAAAATTACAAATGGTTTTCCAGGACCCCACCACCTCGCTCAACCCGCGTATGCTCATCAAAAACATCATCGCCGAACCGTTGACGGCCCAAAACCGTGTCGGCGGCCGTGAACTGGAGAAACGGGTTCTTGAACTGCTTGATCTGGTGGGATTGACCAAGGATCACTACCTGCGATATCCCCATGAATTTTCAGGCGGTCAGCGTCAGCGCGTAGCCGTGGCCAGGGCAATTGCCACCAACCCGGAATTCCTGGTTCTGGACGAGCCCACATCCGCCCTGGATGTGTCTGTCCAGGCACAGATCCTGAACCTGCTGCATGAACTCCGGCGGCGTCTGAACCTGACCTACCTCTTCGTCACCCATCATCTCCTGGTGGTGAAATATATCAGCAACCGCCTGGCTGTCATGTACCTGGGGAAAATTGTCGAGGTGGCCCAAACAGAAGACCTGTTCGCCGCTCCTTCGCATCCCTATACCTATGCACTCCTGTCGGGTATTCCGATTCCAGACATGGAACACAAACCCAATCGAATTGTACTGACAGGTGACGTTCCCAGCCCGATCAATCCTCCGGAAGGCTGCCGCTTTCATACCCGCTGCCCCTTTGTTATCGACCGCTGCCGCGACGAAGAACCGCGTCTGGAAAGGGTAAACAACGGTCACACAGCCGCCTGCCACCGCAAAACCGATATCCAGCGCCTGGTTACGGACCGGTTTGGAAAAAACGACAATTATTCGACATAAACCTGATCCGTCATCATCGTCGGCCTGTGCCGGCCGAAACCCGGCAACGCATACGGTCATTTCTCATCAAAACTGCCATGCCTTCCCTCACCACGGGCGAAGCGAACGGCTCCGCGTTTCATTTCCCCCTTCTCCATCGA
>CAZKYZ010000672.1:0-1829 GCA_964557055.1 uncultured Desulfobacterales bacterium | reverse complement strand
TATTCCTATATGGCCCTGGTACCGATCATCCAACCGCCGGTCATGAAACTGCTCACAACCGAGAAAGAGCGTAAAATTCGGATGAAAAAAGCCCGCAAAGTGTCCCCACGGGAAAAACTTTTATTTCCCATCGTGGCCACCTTTGCGATCATCCTCCTGGTTCCGGCCGCCGCGCCGCTCATCGCCATGTTCATGCTGGGCAACCTGTTCCGGGAAGCCAAAGTGGTGGAACGGCTGACCCATGCATCTCAAAACGAGCTGCTGAATATTGTAACGATTTTTCTGGGGTTGCCCATCGGCGCGACCATGAATGCCGAAACATTTCTGCAGCCCGAAGCCATTTTCATCTTTTTGCTGGGCCTGTGCGCTTTTGTGGTCAGCACGGCAACCGGTGTGCTGCTGGCCAAACTGATGAACCTGTTTACCCGGCACAAAATCAATCCGCTCCTCGGCGCCGCCGGGGTATCGGCCGTTCCCATGGCCGCCCGGGTGGTGCACAAAGTGGGGTCGGAGGCGGACAAGAAAAACTATTTGCTCATGTATGCCATGGGGCCCAATGTCGCCGGGGTGATCGGAACGGTCATTGCCGCCGGCACCTTCTTGACCTTGCTGAAATAAAAACCCGGATATCGCTTTTCGATATCCATGGAAATGATGGAGAAAAAACAATGTCACAGGAAATCACCGCACCCCTTTCGGGCAAAATCACGCAAATCGGGATTGAAAAAGGCACCGTCGTCGAAGAGGACGCAGAGATCCTTGTCATCGAAGCCATGAAAATGGAAACCCCCGTTTTCTCGCCATGCAGCGGCACCATCACCGATGTTCTTGTCAAAGCAGGGGACGATGTCGAAGAAGAGGATGTTCTGGCCATCGTGGAAGAAAGTTAAATCCGAAACTCGGAAACCAACAGGTCCTACGAAGGGGAAATCATGAAGGCCTATTTCGAGAATATGCCGGACCTGGGACGTTCGCTCAGGCCCGGAGAAATCAAACGGACAGAGGAAAACCGGCAACAGGTGCAAACCGCCGAGGAAGAAATCGCCCGGGCCGTGGAAAAGGTCAAAAACGCCGGGTTTCCGACGGAAAAAATCAATGCCCGGGGAATGTGGACCGTCTGGCAGCGCCTGGAATACCTTGTGGATCCGGGCACTTGGTGTCCGCTTCACACCCTTTACAACCCGATGGACAACGAGGAGGGCACCACGAACGTGATCGACGGGCTGGGCCGGATCTCGGGCCGATGGGCCGTCATCATCGGTTTCGACAACAAAGTCCTTGCCGGCGCCTGGCTTCCCGGACAGTCCGAAAATATTTTACGGGTGACCGACCTGGCCAAACGTTTGAACATACCGCTGGTATGGCTGGTCAATTGCAGCGGTGCAAAGCTGACGGAGCAGGAAAAATTCTACGCCAACCGAAGGGGCGCCGGAACACCGTTTTTCCGACATGCGGAACTCCAGCAGATGGGCATCCCGATCCTGGCCGCCATCTATGGCACCAATCCGGCCGGCGGCGGCTACCAGGGCATCAGTCCGTCGGTTTTATTCGCCCACAAGGACAGCAATATCGCCGTCGGCGGCGCCGGCATCGTCAGCGGCATGGCGCCCAAAGGTTTTTTCGATGAAGAAACCGCCGAAGGCATCATCGACAAGGCAAAACATTTTCGTTCGAAACCCCCGGGTAAAGTCGATGTTCATTACGACCAAACCGGCTTTTTCCGATATGTCATGGACAAAGAAGAAGCCGTACTGGACGGCATCCGCGGCTATATGGCGGAGATGCCGGCGTATCACCCGAGGTTTTTCCGAGTCACGAAACCGGCCGAG
>CAZKYZ010000671.1:0-1830 GCA_964557055.1 uncultured Desulfobacterales bacterium | reverse complement strand
TGATTCCGCAACTGAAACAGAAATCGATTGCAAACGTTCTGCTCATCACTTCCGGATTCGGGGAAATCGGGGCCGCAGGCAAAAAGCTGGAGCGGGATTTCATCCAAAAATCGCGGGACAACGGAATCCTTGTCCTTGGCCCCAACACAATGGGCATCTGTAATCCGCACATCAACCTGTACTGCACCGGAAGCCATGTGACTCCCCGGCCGGGATCCACGGTGGTGGTGGCCCAATCCGGTAATATGGGACACAGCTGCTGGCATTTGCAGAGCAACAGGGAATCGGAATTCGTGGATTCTGTGGTTCCGGCAATGAAGCCATGTTGACCATTGAAGATTTTCTGGATGCGTTTGAGTCAGACGAATTGACCAGGACCGTCATGCTTTATGTGGAAAGTGTTAAAAATGGAAAACGGTTTATGCAAAGCGCCGCAAAGGTCTGCCGTAAAAAGCCCATCGTGCTGCTGAAAGGCGGTCAGAGTGCCGAAGGAAACAGGGCCGCCGCCAGCCATACCGGCGCCATGGCATCGGATGCCAGGGTATTTGATGCCGCCTGCCGTCAGTCCGGCATCATCAAGGTGGAACATTCCATGGACCTGTTGGATCTTGCGGCTGCTTTTTCCTCTCTCCCTCTTCCCAAAGGAAACCGCACAGCTATAATGACTCTGGGCGGCGGCTGGGGGGTGGTCACGGCCGACCTTTGTGCGGAATATCACCTCACAGTACCGGAACTTCCCGAGGAAATGCTTGATCGTTTTGATCGCATTCTGCCGCCGTACTGGAGCCGTTCGAATCCCGTTGATATCGTTGGCGAAAGCGATCCAGAACTACCGAATATTATTATCGAAGAGCTCCTAAAGTGGGACGGTTGTGATGCGGTCATCAATCTCGGTATCGTCGGAAGACGAATCCTGGCCAGCCGACTCGTCGCCTCTGTCCGCCAAGCCGATCCGACCTATTCTCCGGATTTTCTCGATTCCGTCGATCAGCTGGTCATCGATTTTGAAAAAAACTATATCCGCAACATTGTTCGACTCATGGAAAAATATAGCAAACCAATATATGGCGTAAGCCTGATGACGGACCGCCACTCTCTCACCGTGAACCGGGTACCGAATTCCGACTTCAAAGGCATTTTCTATCAAACACCGGAAAGGGCCGTTAAGGCACTGGCCAGAATGGTTCAATATCGACGTTTCCGGGTGCGCACGGAATGAATTGAGAAAAGCATTGATTTTTATACAATTTCAGTGTAAATCCTGACAGCCCATATGGGTCTTCCATCCAACCCGACAAGCGGATTGATGCAGTGACGGTTTACAAACATAAATTTGATTTCGAAATCGGATACCTGATCAAGAGTCCGTGCCGTGAGTGTCTCCTGCACATGGAAATGCCGGAATGCATGTCCTCATGTGAAACACTGGACCGGATTCAATCAAAACTGGCCGGCTCTGTTTCCTGCTCCATTCGCAACGATTCAATGGAATATAGTGCCCTGTCCTGTCGGGGGTGGGAGTGCAAATGAACGCAAACAGGGGTTGCAACGCCAACACGCAGGAATGGTCGACCGCATCGCTTGCCGGTGCCCGTCCATAAATCGGTAATCGCAGGTCTACTGTAAAATTATGTCACCCTTCCCGGAAGACCATTGGTACTTACCAACGTAACGCCCGGATGATCGCTATATTATCATGTATGAAATCAGCAGCGATGACCAGAAAAAAACTACCATAAGGATTACCGGTGCCTTGACCACGGAATCGACAGCACACGTGCTTGAGACGCTACAGGAAGAGATCCGCCGGTTATCACCCGAACACCTGAC
>CAZKYZ010000670.1:0-1834 GCA_964557055.1 uncultured Desulfobacterales bacterium | reverse complement strand
CGCTTCACCTGGAAAACCGCAACCAGGCATTCATGATTGCCGCCCTGCGGGTGGACCATCTCTCGTCGAAGAAAAAATAGGGGAAACACCCAGCGCCTTTCCTTTGCTGTCGTTGTTCTTGCCGATACACTTTTTTAACGTCACGATATTTCCCCAATCTCCAATCATGCTGCAGCCCGCCGTCGGGTACCATTTGGATTTGCCTTTCTGACCGAATATGATATGATTTGCTGAATATCATAAGCCTGCCTGAACGGCGGAGCGCCCTTTTCATCTGTTTTATTTTCCAAAAAAAACGGATAATGCAACATACGTGGACTCAGGCCACCTCCATTTCCTGTTGAGTGAAAAGGCGCCTGCATGGAACGAGCCGTTCAGCCCACTGCTACAAATCATACACACATATTTACGGAGGAGGAACCGATGCGAACCCTTCCAAGTTTTTTGGTTTTCTGTTTGCTGTTTTTTCTTTTTGTTACCCCCTCATTTGGTGAAGAGGCGTCCGGGAAGGTGATGATCGTTCTGGATGCATCCGGCAGCATGTGGGGCCAGATCGGGGGGGAACCCAAAATCGTTATCGCCCGCCGGGTCATACAGGACCTGCTGAAGAACTGGGAACCCGCTATCGAACTGGGGCTGGCCGCATACGGGCACCGCCGAAAGGCGGATTGCAAAGATATCGAAGTGCTGGTGCCCGTTGGCAAGGGAAATGAACAAAAAATACTCGCAGCCGTGGATAAAATCCAGCCCAAAGGGAAAACACCGCTGTCCGAGGCGGTTCGTTTGGCTGCTGAGGCATTGAAATACACGGAAGACCAGGCCACGGTAATCCTGGTCAGTGACGGCAAGGAAACCTGTGACGCCGATCCCTGCGCCCTGGGCAAAGAACTGGAAAACAGCGGAGTCGATTTCACGGCTCACGTGATCGGTTTCGACGTCAAAAAGGCAGAAGAGTCCGGGCTCCGCTGCCTGGCCGAAAATACCGGTGGGCTGTATAAAAAGGCCAGCGATGCGGGAGGTTTGAAGCAGGCGCTGGAAAAAACCGTTGTGGAGGTCAAAAAGCAGGCGGCCGCACCGCCTCCCCCAAAAAAGATTGTGGCCGAGCCCGGTGTAAAACTGGTTGCGCTGTATGCAAAAGGTGGCCCGGAATTCAAAGGGGATATCAACTGGAGCGTTCTCGACCCCCAAAAGGACCTTTCCGGAAATCGAAAAACGATCGCACAGCAGCATCGCGGAAAATCGGGGCATATCTTCCGCAACCTGCCGGCCGGTAAATATGTTGTGGCGGCCAGCCTGTCTGACCATCATCAGGTTCTGCGGGAATACGAAATAGAGGTCCAGGAAAATGAAGCCGCCATTCACGAACTGGCTCTCGATATCGGCACCGTTCGTCTCGATGCCTATTTGAAAGAGGGCGGTGAGCCCTTTCCGAACGACCTGGGGTGGGAGGTTTATGACCCCAAAACCGACCTTTCCGGCAATCACAAACAGCTGGCCAATTTCTGGCGCAAACGCTCCGGAGACATTTTCATCCTGCCGGCCGGCACATGGATCGTATCCGGCGTTCTGGCCGATCATAAGCACGTGGGAATCCAGAAGAAGGAAATCACGGTGGAACCTGCCGGTGAGGAGCTGCATGTGTTTGTCTTCAATGCCGGACACGTGCGCCTGGACGCTTTTTTACAGGAAGGAGGCGAACCGTATAAAGGCGATCTGGGATGGGAGGTTTTTGATCCCAAGGTCGATCTTTCCGGAAACAAAAAACAGCTGGCCAATTTCTGGCGCAAACGCTCCGGCGATATCTTCATCCTGCCGGCCGGGCAATGGCTGGTCG